>PWVO01000157.1 GCA_003561825.1 Candidatus Woesearchaeota archaeon
AAATGGAGACTATAAGCAGGCAAAAGAAGCTTACAAGAGGCTGTTCGAGATCCTGGAAATGGGAGAGGAACCGGGGCACCTGCCCGGGGATCCCAACAGTCACGATATGCTGGAGGTGGATATAGCTGAGCAGGTTGCCCTCTACCTCAGGGCAATATACCTGGATTCACCTCCCCCTGAGCGACAGGCAAAGTTGTTTGAAACAATAAACGAATATAGTTACCTGGCCGGCAACATCGGATTAGAAGATACAATCAATGTTTTGGACTCTGAGCTGCCCGATTTCGATGCTTTCTTAACCAGCTGGATCAAATTGTTGGAAGATCAAAGAAACATAAAGGTGAGCAGGCTGCTGAGAGAAGCGGTAGTATTAAAAGGTGGTGTTACTGCCATTTCGGTATTGGCCAGGCAGCATGCTGATAAATATCCCCGGGCATACCTTGACTGGATAAAAGCTTTGGGAGAAGAAGGTGAAGCGGATTCTGTCATTGCTGTGGCCAGGGAAGGTCTGGTGGCCATTCCAAAAGATTATAGAGTAAGGGCTGAAATTGCTGAAGTCATCTCTCGCATGGGAGAAGAGTTAAATGATGATGACCTGAAGCTAGAGGGCTATAGAGAAAGTTTTCATTCCAATCCCTCCATAAATTATTTGCTCGATTTGTATGTTACCGCTATTGAATGTGATTGTTTTAAAGCTGTTCGGGACCAGGCCGAACAAAGGCTCTGGGAGCTTTTTAAGCAAGATAGGGAGCCCGTATACAGCTACTACCATGCAGAACTGAGTAGAGCTTATCTTTCTGAAGGAGTTTTATACCGGTCCCTCGTTTTAGGTGGAAGATATGCAGAGTTATTCGAGCTGTGCAAGGGAAAAGGCTCTCTTGGGTGGAGTGGTGGTAATAACCCCAAACCGTTTTTTATAATCTTCACCATGGTCTTATTATCTAACGACGGCAAGCATTCAAATATTATACACAAGCAGTGGGATAACCTGCTGGCAGGCAGTGTTTATGATCTAGACAACAAACAGGCAAATAAATATAAAAAAATAATTGCCGTTACAAGTAGATCTATAAAGCTGACCAAAGAGCAAGAAGCATTTTACTTGAAATGGTGCCGCAATGAGATCGGGAAAAGGGTAGATGAGATAATTGGTAATAAGTATCGTAAAAGTTATCACAAGGCCGCGGACCTGCTGGTGGCAATGGCGGAAACCTTGGCAAACAGGGGAGAAAAGCAAAAGGGTGTTGATCTAATTGCAAAATATAGGAGTAAATACCCCAGGCACTCAGCCTTTAAAGGTGAACTCACGCGGTCAATGCAGGACTCAGGATCATTCGCCTAAACCAGCGAAGCCACCTGCAAGCATCACGGTATCAATTGAAACCGGTTAGAAGTTATGATTTGCCGGCACCGGGTATTCCTGGTGAAAACTTACAGAAGAGGTGATTAAAATAAATAAACCGATAAACTTAAATGACTTTATCGATGAGATGGATTTGGACTTTGATGAACAGACAACTTATTACCATCCAAAATCAGGCAAGTTTTATACCATTTCCGATTATGCGTTTGCCGCTGTTGAAGACGATGAGAGCGTGATCAGCCTGCAGGATATCGAGAAAGAAGAGGTCGAAATTGCCGCCGACATTTACGAAAACAGCAGCGATTACCTTGAGCTGCCCGATAGGTATGATATCAATGAATATGCTATGCTTGAAGAATTTTCTGTATCCATTGAAGATGACAAAGCGAGCCGCATGCTCCAAATAGCAATTAAAAATTCCAGTGCTTTTAGAAGGTTTAAAGAGATTGTTCGTGAGTTAGGCCTTGACCAGGAATGGTACACCTTCCGCGACGCAAAATACAAAGAAGTGGCTATTGAATGGTGCCGAATTAACGAACTTGAATACATTGAGTAAAAGGTAATGCTATAGCAATAGACATATAAGAAAGGTGTGCCACGAGGCACACTCTAATATAGAGTGTGTGAACTATAAGGTAGATGGGGGTGGGCCCCCCGGAGTCAGCTTGCAGGAGCAGGCTTCAAGCCACCTTAAGTTGCCGGGTTTAGAGTTCTGGTAGTGAGCGTTAAGGAAAAGGCAGAAGTGAACTTATCATCAGGCTACTACTTTCTCCTTCCAGTTAAGCGGGTAAAAATACCCAAAGAAGGGGGCACCAGATTGCTGGGGATACCGACAGTAGCGGACAGAATTGCTCATGTGGTAGTGAAAAACCGCTTGGAGCCGGAATTGGAAAAACACTTTCACCCCGACTACTATGGATACCGCCCGGGTAAATTGGCAGTAGAAGTGGTTTGAGTAGCCAGAGAACGCTGCCGGCGCCCGGTAAAGTAAACTTCAACTAGCGCCCGGTAAAGGGGTATGCTTTTTATTTGAAAAAGCAACCTGGCGTCTTCGCCAAAGCGAGCGGTCAGAGAATAACGGGCTTCCCTGTAAACCAGGTGTTGATCGGCGATAAGCCCGGTGCGCAGTAGAAAGAAGTCAAGCTGCTCGTGAAGATCGACGATCTTCAGCATCCCATCTTCTTCAATATAACGACCTCGCCCTTCCAGAAGGCCCATTCCCGCTCCAAAGTTATAAAACCGGGTTTCTTTTAAGTAAATACTGTCGTCTTGGCTGTAAAAAGTTTCATAAACGGGCAGCAGGTCCACAGAGTGGGTATAAGCAATTACAAACTCTTCTTTTTCCTTTAAAAAGAATACTGCCCTTTCTTTTCCATCCTTCCGATCGATGTTTTCGATCCAGAGCACGGCAGGGCGGGGGATTA
>PWVO01000036.1 GCA_003561825.1 Candidatus Woesearchaeota archaeon
AATCATTGCCGGAAGCGGCGAGGTACTTGCGACAAGGTGTAACCATGGAGAAGCTTGATGACATTGCTAACCAAATGAGCGATAATGAATTTGCAGAAAGATACTATGAAGGGGGCCCGGGCTAAGATATCCTGTTGGTGAACAAAAAAACAAAAGGAGGAATCATGACCCAGATCACCCTTCAGGGACAGCATACCGGAAAGGAGCAAGTTTTGTACATGGTCTTTGAGCTGGCGAATAAGGAGTGGAAACTGGCTTTCGGGATTGGCGAGAACCCCAGAGTCATCGAGATGCCGGCCAGGGACCTGGAACGTTTGAGGGCAGAAATTGCCAGGGCAAAGAAGAGATTCGGTCTCTCGGAGGAAGCACGCGTGTTAAGTTGCTATGAGGCCGGACGGGACGGATTTTGGATACACCGATATCTGCTTTCGGTAGGGATTGAGAACATTGTGGTGGATTCGTCGAGCATCGAGGTGAACCGAAGGAAACGCCGAGCGAAGACAGACCGAATCGATGCCAGGAAGCTGTACACGATGCTCGTCAGACATGCTCGAGGCGAAAAAGGGGTTTGGAGCGTGGTTCGGGTTCCCAGCCGGGAAGACGAGGATGAGCGCCATACTCATCGAGAGATAGACCGGCTGAAGAAGGAGCGAGGAGGGCACAGCAGTCGCATCAAATCGCTCCTGGTAAGCCAGGGAATTGTAGCCAAGGTGAACCGGGATTTGCCCGAACTACTGGAGAATGTTCGGCTTTGGGATGGATCACCGCTGAGCCCGCAGCTCAAGGCAGAGATCAGACGTGAGTTTTCTCGGATGAAAGAGGTGGATCTGCAGATTCAGGAGATACGCGGGCAACAGAGAGATATGCTCAAAGCAGCTAAAGAGGAGAAGGAAGCATCGCCCTCGGCAAGCCCGCCGAAGAAGGTTGAGATGGTGCTGGGACTGACGTACTTGCGAGGCATTGGCGAGAGATCGGCGTGGCCGTTGATTTATGAATTTCTCTGGCGGGACTTTGGAAACCGGCGTGAGGTAGCCAGTGCGGCGGGGCTGGTGGGGACACCATACGACAGTGGCGGGAGCGGTCGAGAACAGGGCATCAGCAAAGCAGGGAACAAACGGATCCGGCGGCTCACGGTGGAATTGTGCTGGTGTTGGCTGCGATACCAACCGGAGAGTGCGATTACGAAGTGGTTCAACGAACGGTTCGCCCAGGGCGGGAAACGGATGCGGCGGATAGGGATCATAGGAGTGGCCAGGAGATTGCTTATAGCGCTCTGGAAATACGTGAAGTTCGGTGAAATGCCCGAGGGAGCCCAACTCAAAGAGGGGAAGCTTTTCGCATAGGGAACGGCTGAAGAAGGAGATTCGAGAGGAACCGAAGGTATGAAAGCTCGTTGGTTGAAGATGCCCGTTAACCTCCTGGGTCAGTTCCTGGAGCTTACCGTCAGAAAGATGGGGCATCTTCACCAGCGGTTTCACTGTCGCCATCAGGCGTATGCAGAATTTGGTGTCTCGCCGCTGGCGAGCACGGATAGAAGGTGGTCAGGGACAGTGATCCATTTGACCCATAATGAAACCGGCCAACGTATTGCCGACCAGACTTTGGTTCCTGTGCGGGGGTTGTTGCCGAAGTACGGAAGGAGGTGGTAACACTGTCAAATCAATTTGACTGCCTTGACCTGGGCAGACATTATATCCTTCGCCTTTGGGCTGTCAAGGCTAAAGGCTTTGCCCGAGTTTCCGCTCGGCCTTGACAGCCCGGCAGGCTGAGGATGCCCTCTTAATAAGAGGTCAAGGCAGAATCAAAGAGGCAGTAACATCGAAGAACGAAAATACACCAAGGGGCTTGACAAAGAGGCCCCTCATAGAAGGAGGTCGGAAATGACCAACTACAAGGAGATCCTGCGGTTACAAAGCCTTGGGATCAACAACACACGGATTGCAGAAGCTTGCGGCTGCGCACGCAGCACCGTCATAAGCACTCTGCAATATGCCGCCGCAAAGGGCATAGCATGGGATTCGGTTCGTGATTGGAGCGAGAAGGAGGTGGCGGAGAAACTGTTACCTTCAGTCTCGGCCAAGCAGACCTACAAGATGCCGGATTACGAGCATGTTCACCGTGAAATGCAGAAAAGCGGCGTGACGCTCAGTCTGTTATGGCTGGAATACTGTGAACGCTGCCGGTCGGCCGGCGATCTTCCATACAAATCCACCCAGTTCAACAAGTACTATGTAGATTACGTTCACAAAACCAGGGCCACAATGCACCTCGAACATAAGCCGGGAGATGTTATGCAGGTTGACTGGGCGGGCAAGACTGCTCATATTGTCGACACAGACACCGGTGAACTCATCAAAGAATACCTGTTTATTGCCGTCTTGCCCTACAGCGGATATTCCTATGTGGAGGCATTCCAGGACATGGGGCAGGAAAACTGGATCGCGGCCCATGTAAACACATATCGTCATTTCGGCGGGGTCACAAGGATTGTGACTCCGGATAACTTGAAAGCGGGTATAACCAGAAACACAAGAGACGAACTGATCATCAACCGTACCTACCAGGAAATGGCCGAACATTACGGAACGGCAATTATTCCTGCCCGTCCGGGAGCCCCGAGGGATAAAGCCGCTGTGGAAGGCACGGTGGGGGTGATATCGACGTTTATACTCGCAGCCCTGCGAAACCAGCAGTTTCTTTCGCTCCGAGAGTTGAATGAGGCTGTATGGGACAGACTGTACGAGTTCAATCATAAGCCTTTTCAGAAGAAAAACGGGAGCCGCGC
>PWVO01000005.1 GCA_003561825.1 Candidatus Woesearchaeota archaeon
CCCGAGCGTGCCTTTGAACTGTTCGAGAAGTCCCTGGCGATTAAAGCCGATGATGACGTGACCCTGACCAGCTACGCCACCGCGCTGGCGAACGCCAATCAACCCGAGCGTGCCTTTGAACTGTTCGAGAAGTCCCTGGCGATTAACCCGAATGACCCGATAACTTTGACTAGCCATGCTGCATTGTTGGAACACGCAGGATACTATCAGCGAGCGTTAAAGAATTTCCAAAAAATTAGTTTAGACAAGCAAACCAAAACCTATGTTGGATTCGTTTATTTGAATATGGGGCGTTTGTATTACCGCTTGGGACAAAAAAGCGACAGTACCCGCTATTTTAAAAAGGCAATAGATGGCTACGCTGGCCATAGGCCGATTGGCCGCTTGAGCGCAGCAAAAAATATACTTGCGGTAAATCCTTATAGCGAGGAAGCGTTGGAGCTTTTACAAGATTTTACGCCACGCACACCCGGCTATAGAGAGGCATTTCGTCTATTTTCTATGAATTTGAACAGTGAAAAACATTTCCGTTTGCACAACGACAGCAAAGCGGGTGAAGAATATGATTTGGAATTACTTAACCGCGCCATGTACCATAAGATACAGAATGAAATCAGCATTTTGAAAGCGATTGCACAGCGCATTGCGGCGAAAACCGAATCATCACACATCCATCAAATCGTCGCACATATCGAAGATATTTCAGCCGATATTGTGCGCCGCAGTGACAAGGCTAAAGGCACGCTGGAAAATATCCCCGCAGGTAGCTATCAACAAATTATTGATGCCATTTCAGCAACTGCGCATGACATCGTAGATTTTGTTAATAATGAAATTGCGGTACTTAAAGCACGCATACACAAGCTATTGCGTCAGGATGATAATGAGCGCCTGCAAAATCTACTTGAGCAAGTCGAAGTTACCGAAAGCGCGTTAAATGAATTGAAATCTATTAACGAGAGCGTACATTTGTACTCGGAATATTTTACCGTGGGACACCTGTTCGAGAACTGGCAAAAAAACACGCGAATTGAGAATGCTGAAATTGAATTGGAGATTACCAATGCCGACACCGAATTTTACGGCGATGAACAAAAAATCAAAGCTTTTCTTAAAGAATTAGTGGGCAACGCCATCAAACATAATGCCGAACAAAGTGATTTGCGCTTGCGCATCAGCTCTCAAGACCTGGATAGATTACCAGGGCATGTGATGTCCGGTAGGTTGCCGACGCAAAGCAAATACTTGTGCATCATTTTCATGGACAACGGCAAGGGCATTCCCGAAGACAAGAAAGAGTGGATTTTCCTGCCCTTGAAAACCACCTCAAAAGACGGTAGCGGCTTGGGTTTGTTTATCATCAAGCGCACCGTAGAGAGCATGAAAGGCTATATACTGGAAAACGGTCATAATGGCAGTCGTTTTGAAATTTATTTACCGTATGGAGTTAAACAGTGGACTTGAACTACACCGATGCCCGTTTGCTACTGGTGGAAGATAATCCGCGTTACCTAGCGCTGCTGCGCGAAGCACTGGAAGATTTTGGTTATAAGGAGATACAGGTCGCAGAAACCCCGGAAGCTGCCGCAGCGATGTTCGACAGCGCCTATTTTGATGTCATCATCGCCGATATGCGTTTAGGGGATGAACGTGAGGGTGGTTTTACCGTACTCCATGAAATTAAGACCCGTACTATTACCTCTATCGTTATTGTTCTCACCGCCAATGACAGCGTTGCCGACTGCCGCCGCGCCTTTCGTGAAGGGGCATGGGATTATATTTCTAAAAACTCACGCGGTGTCGTATTTGATATTTTGCATGAATCTATTCGCGATGCGCTAATTTATTCCGAGCAATGGGGCAATCGCAAAGATGAAGTGTGGATTCAAAACCACCGTGAGGAGTTGCTGCAAAGCCACGCCGGGCGCTATATCGCGGTGCTGAATAACAGCGTGATTGATGCCGATAGTAATGAAGAGGCGCTGCAACAGCGGATCCGCGAACGCAATCTGCCGCTGCTAATTCCGGTTATCCAGAAAGTTCAGGAAGAGAGTCTGGAGCAACTCAGCATCGCGGATCTAATCAAACGCGGTGAAAGCGAACATCTTGAATTTAAAAGCACTTTGCAGTGCAATGTGCATAATAAAAGCAAAAATGATGACGTAGTGATCGCGTCCATCAAAACCATTGCGGCATTCCTTAACGGAAACGGAGGTATTCTGCTCATCGGCGTAGAAGACAACGGCAATGTGTTTGGGCTGGAGGCCGACCTTGGCTTGCTGGGCAAACGCAAAGATTTAGACGGTTTTGAGCAAAAGCTGGTGAGCTTGATCATCGACTGCATCGGCGCAGCGTTCACCCAATTTGTCAAAATTGAGTTTGCCAAGATAGAAGATAAAGACGTTTGCGTCGTTCGCGTCAAAAAAGCCGGTTCGCCCGCGTTTACCAAAGCCAAAGATAAAAGCGGTATGCAGCAAAAATACTTCTTCATCCGCGCTGGCTGTACTACACGCGCCTTGGATGTGGAAAGCATGTACCAACATATATTGATGAAAGTGAAGGTAGTGCTGGCGGATTAGCTCGCTTGCTGCAAAGTGACAGGATTTTTTAGCAGCCAGCGTAGTCTGCAAGCTGCTCTAGCGGGCGGTAGTTGCACCGTTTCAATTGATTCCGATCCCTTTGGTTTCTTTTGGTTTTTTATTAGATCGCGGGTTTAATGGCTTCAATGGTTGCGGAAACAACGTAATCCGTAATGGCCGTATTCGGTGCCCAGTCACCAATGAA
>PWVO01000172.1 GCA_003561825.1 Candidatus Woesearchaeota archaeon
AATCTCTTTTTCAAGCTCATTAAAGCATGAGAGATGCTCTCTCACAATGCCTGAAAGCTCTTTTTTTTCAAATATTTCTGAAGGATTTCCTTTTCCATTTGAGGCAATTCCCATGTAACTTAATGTATGATTCCCATTTTTTTTGACAGGCCTATCAAGCGAAAATGCATAGCTGTTTTTTACTTGGGCAAGGATTTCAGAAATATCCCCTGCTGAGTATTTTGGTTTTTTCTTTTTATTGAACTCGTATGCAACCTCTTCAAGGCTTGGATCCCTTTTTTTGCTTTCCTGGTATTTGCGCACAGTTTTTGCATAATCCCTCATAAACTGCTTTCTACAATTAGGCACGCGGATTATATCAAAATCTTCAAGATATCTTTGTACCTTCCAGTTAACCCTATATGAAGCATAAGTTGAAAACCTAAAGCCTTTTTCTTCATCATACTTGTCTGCTGCTTCCATTAGGCCAATCATGCCCTGCTGCATAAGGTCTTCAAGAAGGCTTCTGTCGCGTGGCCTGTTGAATTTATTTAAGTTTTTCAGGGCAATTGACCTCACAAGATTGATATTTGAGCCTATAAGCTTTTCCCTGGCAGAATCATCACCCTGTTTCCATCTGCATGAAAGCTCTTTCTCTTCCTCATAGCTTAAGAGTTTTGTGGATTCTATCTGCGAATAATGGTTTTCCATAGTGAATAAGGATTGCATAAGATTTAAAAAATTTGCTTTTATGGAAAAAAACCTGCCCCCAATAATCCAAAGAATTTCTGGTTTGCCCTTTCCTGCCAGACAGTATAAGGGATTGCCATTGCAATTAAAGCTTCTTTATTAAGGCCGACTGCTTTTGAGATATCATCATAAACTTTTTTCTGCCCTTTAATAACACTTAGTATGTATTCTTTTGTTTTTTCAGTAGTCAGGTCTTTTTCATTATATCTTGAGAGATAAGCCCCGCAGAGGTTTGCAAGCACAGAAACCTGGTGTTCTGGGAATGTATAATTCTCTTCTTTTGAAACTTTAATTATAGTTGGCCTGCTCCCTACGCCAGTGTTGATTGTTGAGAAATTATACGCATTTAATGCAAAAAAAAGCAGATCATGCGTCTTAAGCTCAGTGCCTTGTTTAATTCCCTGAAGATTGGCAGCAAAATATATGTTTGAGCCATCAGCGCCGGAGCCAATCTCAATATGATCAAGAAAAAGCTCATTATTTAAATGCTGGTTGAAATACCATTGTCTTATTTTATTCTGGTCTTTGTCAAAAGAAACTAAGACAAAGTTTGTAGGGTTATCTCTCTTAGACTGGCTATACCCCTGAATAGCCATCTTGATTTCCTGCTCAACATAATCATCATATCTCTGCTTTGCAGCAATAAATTTCTGCTGTATAAACTGCTCTCTTTGCTGCTCGGGAAAAATCTCTGCTGTTTTTTTTAATTGCATCAAGATTAGACTTAGGCACCAACATCTCTGCCTTTTTCTCTATTTCTGATCTATGGGAAGACAGATAAGAAATGTCTGACATGTCTTCCCTATCTTTATTTTCATTATAAAGGCTTACCATAAAATCTTTTAGATGGTGTGTTTTTAACTCTTCAGACCTTTTTATAACAGCATCTATAAGATTAACATTTCCGCTTCCAAAAACAACGCCATTATATCTTTTTGAAGAGAACATGCCTACTTTATTTGCGGAATTGCTTTCTCTCCCTGAATGAGAGACCTGGCTGTCTGTGATGACAATTGCCTCAAGCCTTGATCCCTGGCAAAATGATATTCCTACTGTCATATTTCCCCTAAAAAATACTGTTTCTTTCCCTATTTATATATCTTTCTTAAATAACCACAATTTAGTAGTTATTAGTGCTAATCATCTCCACAATTTAACCTAAATTGCTCGCCTCGAAAAGCCAGTCAAACTCAAAGAGAAACCTCTGGGCAATAAGCCCGTCATGCAGAATAAGTATGTTCTCGTCATTCCTGTAATTGGCGGCCCTCGTCGGGTTGTATGATCCTGTTATAACAGTCCTGTTGTCAATAATGAAAACCTTGTGGTGCATGCTGTAAGAGCTGCTGTCCCTTCTAACATCAATTCCCTGGTGTTCAAGAAGCCCGAAAACAGAATAGCCAGATGACTGCCTTGTCTCAACAACACCTCTTACATCCAGGCCATTATAATGCTTTATTATAAGCGAATTTGCAATAGATGGGCTTGTAAAAGTAAAGGACATGAAATAAACAGATGATTCAGCTTCCCTAATTCTTTCAATTATCCTCTGCTCACAGTTGTCCTCGGGGCAAAACAATATTTCAACAATATTGCCATTGAGGTAAAAATAAGGGTAAGGAGCAGGATCTCCCTGCCTGAACTCAAGATTCCACAGCTCCTCAAACTCTTTTTCATAGTTTCTGGCAAGATGATAAGACTCTATTATCAGGATATTGTTGTTGTTATGGTGGAGCCCTCTCTCAGTAGGGTTTGCAGAGCCTGTAATAACAACAGACCTGTCAATTATGCAGAACTTGTGATGCATTAGCCCTGAATTTGTGTCTCTTTTAACATTAACAAGCCTTTCTGACTTGTAGAAATAGTCATGGTCAACAACTATCTTAAGGTCAACCTCTCTTCTTTTCCTGTCAAGAAAGGCAATTACCCCAGGATGCCCAAGGTCATAAAAAGCGCAGTGGATTGACTCTTGCGCAGAGTCAAATGCTCTTATTAAAGCGCCTTTGCAGTCATCAGCAGGGCAGAAATAAAGCTCTAAAAAAGCAGTATGCTCGCTTG
>PWVO01000221.1 GCA_003561825.1 Candidatus Woesearchaeota archaeon
GGCCAGTTAACGAAGGCCCCAAAAAAACAATACCAAAAACAGAAATAATTACAGCTAATGCAATGATTTCCCTTATCCTGTGATAATCCTTATTTTTTTTCATTTGCTCTTTTATAAACTGTCCATATTGTTCTTTGGTCTCTTGAAAGCAGCTTTGCTATCTCTGAAAGCCTGAGGCCATGGATTTCTTTTAGATAAAAAACAACTGACTCGAGAACTGAAAGTTTTTTACTGCCTAAAACACTGAGAGGGATGTCATAAACAGAATCCTTTATCTTCAGGCTGCTTGGATGCTTTTTTTCAGCATTCCTGTGCGTGACCCATATGCACTGCTGGCTCTTGTTGAGCTGTTTTGCAACATCAGTGTTGCGGATTTTTCTGTTATCTATTAAGAACTTGACAACTGACTCAAAAACACTTAGGTCTCTGGTGAATATTGAAACAGGAATCTTAATCTCTTTTGGCTTATCATCCATTGAAAGAAAAAGCTCTATGAGCTGGTCTTTGTCAAGCTTCATTAAAAGCTCTCTTGCAAAAGAGGAGCCAGAATTAGATAAAAGCTCTTTGAGCAGGCCATTCTCAACTATCTTATTCTCAATCAATTGCGTTCACATTTCTCTTAATTAGCTCAATGGACAAGATGGCCCTGCCAAAGGCAAAATTGTCTGGGAAAGCTAATATAATCCTGTAAGAACATTTGATATATAAACTTTGCTAAAAAATAAAATAAATTAGGTAAAAATTAAAAAATAATAAGTTTAAGTATAATCATGTAAGTATTAACCTAAAAAGAGACATATCTAAAAATTGAATGTTAATCTTTCATTATAACTTTGTAAGTAAAATATAAATAATAGTAAGTGTAATCCCTAATGATAATTATCAGTACCCAATAATCTATTTCATTAAAGTAAAATTCTCATTTATAGAAAACTCAAGGTATTTTCCACAAAATTTTCAATTTATCCAGAACAATCAGAGAATTATTTTGGCAATGCATAAAAAAAATTCAGCAATATTGTGCTTTTAATGATTAAAGGGCATAAGATAAAAAAAGAAATAAGTATCATAGATTTTTTAGAAATTATAAAACATCTAGATGAAGAAAACATAAACACAACTCGTCATACTTTCTTTAGGCTTAATGAAAAGCAAAGAAAGGTTTTTAAAGAAAAACTCATTAAAGATCTCATCTTAGAAGGAATCCCAATCTTTGTGGGAACTCAATTCAATGGCTGCTATGCTGTATTTTACAGTTTTGATAAAGAGATTATCAGAATAACTCTTGATATTCAGCTGAACAGAATAAACATAGTAACTTTTTACATTATAGATAAAAATCAAATGCCCAAGATTTAAAATGAATAAAAAAATTCTAAAAGGAAATGGAGAATTTAGCTATGATTACAGGTATGATATTTTGTTTTTTAAGACTGCAGAAAGAGAGTACAATAAATCTATTGAGCTGGACAATATTGTGCTTGACATTGACAAAGATGGCTTTATATCAGGGATTCAGATAATGGAAGCCTCAAAATTCTTGAAAATGAAAAAAAGCACTTTGTTAAAAGTACCTCATTGGAGATTTAGAGCAGAAGTAAATGGCAGCAGGCTTGAAATAAGGCTTATGTTCCAGGTAATAGAGAGAAACAGGATTATTGAAAAAAACCCGATAATTATGGAGAATGTTTCTGGCCAACTGCCTGATTCACAGATGGTTTGTGAAGCAAAATTAACAAGGCAGTGATTTCATGATCTGCCAGAGATCTCTCTTAATATTCTTTTTTTGCATAGATTACTTGTACCTATGGCCAAAAACAATTTTTTCCAAGTAAAGCTCTTTTTTCTCTGGATCGAATGAAAAAATCACTCTTAGCTTAGCAATTCTGATTCTGTAGCTGCCTCTTAAGTCATAATGAAGCTGCTTAAACCTTCCAGGATCAGCTGCAGCCTCCTGAATTTTGGACTTGACTCTTTTCTTAAGATCTTCATCTAACTTTTTGAAGTCTTTTGAGAACTCTTTAGTTGGAAGTATCTTATAACTCATTCCAATCATCAAAATCTCTTTTTCTAATCTGTTCTTTTGCTTTGCAGTAGGACTTCATAAATTCTGGGTCTCCCATCAGCTCAATAGATTCAACAATAGTGTCAAACTCTTCTTTTACCCTTATTAAGTCAGAGATTACCTGCTTATTTATATTAATAGTTTCAGTTGCCATCTTATTTAATGTTATATTGTGCTGATTAATAAATTTTGCCTTTCATAGCCAGCAGCTGAGGTGCCCTCCTCCTTTAAAGTATATTGTGTTAAATCTGTCAAATATTTTTCCTAAGATATAGTGCTGGTAATGGTCCAGCTCTAATTGCCACAGATTATAGCCGGTCTTTTTGAGATATGACTGCAGTTCTATTTTTTCCATTTTTATAGCCTCTCGTTAATTATTAATTTCCATTTGCTGTTTTTTGCTCCAGGGCATTGATGCAGGGCTTGGGCTATTAATCAATGGGATGAATATTGGAGCAGATATCTCCTTTTTAGACTTAAAGACTATCAAAAAGCTTATTGCAAGAAAGTTGTTCTTTGGAGTTATGTCTAATTTGCATTGCGCAATCTCTCTAAGCATTTTTTTGTCAATATTGAGGGATTTAACATGCAATGACTTAAAGAATTCTGATGCATTTAACAGCTCTATTCCAGAAATCTGGTTTTTGCTGTTGAAGTCTATTAGCATGTCTCCTATTTCAATGCTTGCTTTTGACTTTGAGTTAGGGTCATAAAGAA
>PWVO01000125.1 GCA_003561825.1 Candidatus Woesearchaeota archaeon
CAGGGAAATGCCCCCATAAAAGAGATTATAAAAGTGCTAAAAAAGCACGGCTACAAAGGAGGCTATACACTCGAGCCAGGTGCAGCAGCAACAACAGATGCAAGCTTCTTCCATGGAATGCTCCGCACTTGGGAATACTTGGGCACTCCAGTTTACTCATTTGGCGGCCCTTACCAGGCAGGCCTTCCCCCAATGGGATGGCAGAATGTGCAGGGAGCTTATTTTGGAAGACAAATCCCCCCAAACTACATCTTCGGCGCTTACTCGCCCTCAAATGACTGGACACTCTGGAGCGAGACCCCAATGGAATAATCTTTCATTTAATTTAGCATTTTAGCCAAAAAATATTCAAGAGAAAAAAATGGAAATCAAATACACTGCAGCTTATTTTTGGAATGATATAGAGCACAGACATTTCACAAGAATAGAAACCTCAAGCATAAAAACAGGAATAAGCACAATAGATGACCTTTGGAGCCAAGTTCCCCTTGAATAAACTTCAGAACCCGCAAAATCAGGATTAACCATTTTCCAGAAGTCAAAAAACTTAATAAACCTGCAGAAAAACAAGAGATAAAAATGAGATTTAAGATAAAAAAAGAGGCACAACAGCCAGCAGAATACAAAAAAGATGATTTTGACATAGCATACAACTTCTCAAAAAAAATATATGATGAGATGAAAGATTTCATCAAAGCAACAGTCCTGTTCGGCAGCTCTGCAAGAAACACAGGCAGCCAGGGTGACATAGATGTTTTGGTTATAATAGACGACCTTACAATAAGAGTAACCCCTGAGGTAAGCAACGCCTATACACTAATAGTAGAAAAAGCAGTGGCAGACACATCTCACGCGCTCCATGTCACAACACTCAGGCTAACAGCACTTTGGGAATATATACGCGCAGGAGACCCAGTAATAATCAACATCCTCAGGGACGGCATTGCGCTTCTTGATGTAGGATTTTTCGAGCCAATACAAGCCTTATTGAAAGCAGGGAGAATAAGGCCCACAAAAGAAAGTGTATGGGCATATTTCTCAAAAGCCCCTGCAACAATATACAACTCAAAATGGCACATAATGCAGGCAACAATAGACCTTTACTGGGCAGTTATTGACGCATCGCATGCAGCTATAATGAAAATAGGCGAGATCCCGCCAAGCCCTGAGCATGTTGCTGACATGCTTGACAGGCATCTTGTCAACAGGGGCATGCTTGAAAAGAAAGATGTTGATGTAATGAGAAAATTCTACGACCTCTCAAGAAAAATAAACCACCGCGAGATAAAAGAAATAACAGGCAGGGAATACGACGCATACCTTAAAGAAGCCCAGGCATATGTAAAAAAAGTAAGAAAAGTAATTGACGCATAATTCTTTATTCTGCGAAAGGCTTTTATTTATGCACAGCATTGCAAACTAAATGCAAAGCTTTGAAAAAAACAAGTCAGCAGCCTTAATCAAAAAAGACAAGTCAAAAAAAGGAAGCATTGACATAGAAATAAAGCCTTTGCTCGGCTTAATAAACTCATTCAGCTTCTGCTACACCACATCATCCTGCTCAGGCCGCATACTTCTCATAAAAAAGCCAGAAACAAAAAGAAAATGCGACACTGAATTCCTCTTCTCATCACAGTCCTGCACAAGCCTTGATGAAATAAAAAAACACCTAAGCTCACTCCCCAAAGAAGAGGTATGGCTTAAGCAGGAGCCGTTTATAATCCACATAAGATGCAGGACAATTCATGATGCGCAGAAGCTCATAAGCTGCTGCAGCAGAGCAGGCCTGAAGCACTCAGGCATAATCTCAGCAGAAAAAAAAACAACACTTGAAATAATAGGATCAGGCAGCATAGAAACAATAATCTCAAAAAACAGGAAGCTTCTACCAGATGACAGCTACCTTAAAGCAATAATAGACTCAGCAAACACAAACATGAAAAAAAACCAGTCAAAAATACAAAACCTTTACAAACAGCTAGCTTCCCTTGGGGTTTTTCCTTCTTCCAGCCTTGTTAAGAAGAAGCGCCGCAATACCAGCAGCTAAAACAAAAAAAGAAGCAAAAGCACCTCCAATTTCTCTATTTTCAGAATTCAGGGTTTTAAGCCCAGTTATTTTATTGCCCTCATCCCCCTCTCCGCCATAAAAACCTCCAGAAAGCCCATCCTGTTCCTCTTGCTTAATTACAATAAAGCTAATATCCACTGCCACCCCCTGAATAAAAGCAACATAATTATCTGAATTCCCCTTAGGCAAAACATAAGCCCTGATTTTATTATAACCAGGCTCTGCATCAGAAGGCACATCAAGCAAAAACCCCACATCAAGAGCCTCCCCAATTCTTAGTCTGGCCTCATCAGGAAAAAACCCAATCCATTCGCTTTCAGCTTCAATATAAAACTCCGCATCATAGTCAAAAGCATTTAAAACAGTAAAAAAATCCTCATAGCTTCCACCCTGATTAAGCTCCCCTGCAAAAACCCTTGGCGGAGAAACACCAACAGCCGCAGCACCAAAAGCTAAAACAAAAAAAACAGCAAAAAGCAAAAAAGCCAAGAACAGCTTTTTTATGCACCAATCCTTGCTGCAATTTTCTGTCAGCTCTTTTTGCCCAGCCTTATCTGAAAAAACAGCAGCCCTCATCTTAACCTGCAACAGCTGTAACTGAAACATAGCCAGAGTATTCGCCCTCAGGAGTTCCAAAAGGAGGAGCAAGCCTTATCCTCATATCCAGGCTGCTGCTTGCTCCATAGCCAAGATTAATATACTCA
>PWVO01000051.1 GCA_003561825.1 Candidatus Woesearchaeota archaeon
TCACCTCCCCGGCTCAGGCGGCGGCCTGTCATGATCGCTGTTTGCCCAGGCGGTCAGGTCGCCGTCGATCCAGTCCACAAGCTCATCTAGGCTTGCAGCGTTGTCCTCTAGCGCCTCAAAGGCTGCCTCCGCGCCATCCTTGAAACCCGCTCGGTAGCTGCGTGCGTTGGGGTCCACAAGAACTATTCGCCGGTTGTCTGTCTCAAGCGGGAGGTCTGCCAGTTCCCGAAACATCCTTCCAAAGCTCACTTCCGCTCACCTCCCGATACAACCCGCAGGGCCACGTCAGGATTGCACGTGCAAAGTCCCGTACCGGCTAGGACAGGACACCACGCGTCGTGACGTACATCCGCCTGCAGTAGTACGCCTGGTTTCGCTCTCGCGCCCTTGGACAGCGCACGGATGCGCTCCATGTACGGTTGCGCCATGTACCGATCCAAGGCGGCCGCGTCCTCCACCGCCTCGGCCGGGGCCAACAGCATCACGTCGCCGACCATCACCGTGCGCATACCCTTACTCGCCTCCCGGTTACTCATTGACACCCCCCGGTTGAGTCCGGACAGCGGACGCCGGACACCCCCCTAAAGGGGGGGGGTGTCCGTCCGTGTCCGGGCGGACAACTACCGGACAAGCTGTCCGGGTTGTTTTTGCCCTTCAGTTCCACACTTCTAACCGAGCTGTCCGTTTTGCCCGGACAGTGTCCGGCGGACAGTGTCCGGATAGCTGTCCGGTTGTCCGGATTTTGTCCGCGCGGCCACAATCGGCCTTCAGCTCCGCACATTCCACTTAGCCGCGCTTGGAGCTTGTCCGCCTGCCCGGACAGGGTGTCCGGGCGTGTCCGGCTGGCCTGTGAGGTGGTCAAAATGGCACCTCCCCATCGCGCTCTTGGTAGGCTTGACGTAGTTGTTCACGGAACGCCACCGCTCCGTATCGGTTGCCGTCCAGCTTCACCACGCGCTTTTTGTCGGCGAGGCGGCGTAGGGTGCGGCCCACGGTGTCGGGAGTTGAGCCCACCGCCCCCGCCAAGTCGCCCGCTGTCATGGGGCCAGTGTCGGGGAGTAGAGCAAGGATCCGCTCGGTGAGGCTCATCTTCTCCACTTCCTCCGGGATAGACCGAGTCTCCACTGTGGCGGCTGTTATGCAGTCCTCGCCCCATACAAGCTCAACACCCGTTGGCCGCTGCTTACGCCCGTAGTTGGCTTTCGTGTTGTGGAGGGCCAGCGTCACACCGTCCCCTCCGGAGTTCACGTATCCCCTAGCCTCCCATATATTGCGGGCCAGGTATTCGTAAAAAGCGCTCCCATAGACGCTTTTCTTCTCTGCGTTCTTGGGTGGGTGGGCCACGATTAAGACGGTGGTGTTCAGTTGCCGCAGAGCTGCGTACAGTTCAGTTGCACAATCGGCGGATACGTTGTCTCCACCAGCGGCCAGGGCAAGGGAGTCCACCACAACAAGGGCCGGGTCAATCTCTGTGCGGAGTTCCAACAGGCGGTCCAGACACTTAGGGATCGGAGTCCCGAGGCGCTTATAGTGAACGCCCACCTCAACCCCTAAGCCCGCTGCGATTCCCCTCAAGCGCCGGCGCTGTTCGTCTGGATCGCCCTCATAGTCTAGGTACAGGACCTCGCCTGTATTCTGTGCTTTCCACTCTAGGCTGTCGGGCACGATCCCGGACGCCACCGCCGAGGCGAGATACAGACACAATGTTGACTTCCCGATACCGCCGGGGCCGAAAACGATGCTGGGTTGCCCCTCCGGAACCAGGGGCTCAACGAGGTATCGCCGTGGTTGCACCTCATCTGTGGAGCTGAGGTATAGGACAGGCTCGCCCTCGCGCCATTCCCCGAGGGCGAGGCAGGATAGCTGCTCCACGATCGCCTCCCATTGATCTAGCGGGAAAGCGTCCTCTAGGGTCTTAGCCAGGGTCCGCCTGGCCGAGGTGTTGAGTAAGTTTAGCCTCGCTTGGTGTAAATGTGGGTGCGCTGCAGCGGTCGCCGTGAACCTCACCTCACAACTACATCCCGAGTCCGTTTCCTTGAACCGAGTTGCTGTGGCCTTCACTCCGGCCTCCGGCCATTCCAACACGTAGCTTCCGCTGTTGCCTGTGATTGTCGGTGCACTCACAGCTCCACCCCTTCCAAGGGGGCGCGCTTCCGATCTCTCTCCACAGTCGCACGGTCTGTGTGTGGTATAATTGAAGTAGGAGATTCTGGTCGGCCGCCCACGTTCGCCGCGTGGGCGTTCTCTTTTCCGTTCCCCATCTGCATTTCCCACCTCCCCTTGTGCTCCTTGGCACAAAAAAAGCCACTGCGTCCCCTGTTGCAGGAACGCAGCGGCCATCTTCATGGTACGCTGGTCGGCCCCTCGCGGGGCCTCTATGTTGTGCCAGCTTACACCACGAGTGAGAACCGCTCAACCCCAAAACCGCGGCCCAAGAGGGGAAGTTTGTCACCTTGTATAGCATACCGTTACGTTACATCCAGTAACCCGAGTGACTCACCCGTGTGAATGTACTCGAATCGCCTCACGCACCATATCGCCCAACCGCACCTCGGCCGCACTCACCCCCACATCCTCGCCGGCCTGGGTCAATGTGCCCTCACCACTGCCGGGGCCACTGGGGGAGCTCTCCGGGGCCACTGTGGGCGATTCTGTGGTGGGTAACTCCCGTAGCCTCGCCTCGTGTTACGAGCTTGCCTTCGTCCTTGTCACCTACGTACTGGGCGTAGGGGGAGGGTTCACTTCCTCCATCGGCGGAGGAAGTTAGATCA
>PWVO01000166.1 GCA_003561825.1 Candidatus Woesearchaeota archaeon
AAAAACAAAACCCCTTATTCAAAAATAAAAAACATAAGAGGAAGAATAATCCTGTTCACAGAAAACAATACAGGATTTCTCAGAAATGTTTTTGGCATTGCATCATTCAGCTATGCCTTTATTGCTGAAAAAAGCATGGAAAGCATAAAAAAAGCAGCATTAAACATCGCTGAAAAAAAAGATTTCAGAACATTCCGTATTTCAGCCCAGAGAGGAGACAAGAATTTCAGCAAAACCTCTCCTGAGATAGAAAAGGAAATTGGCTCAGCAATATGTGAAAAACTCGAAAAAAAAGTAAGCCTGGATAATTTTGACCTTGAAATCGGAATAGAAGTATTTGACAGGGCCTACATCTTCTTTGAAAAAACCCAGTGCCTGGGAGGCCTTCCACTTGGATCACAGGGAAAAGTAATTGCTTTAGTAGAAAACAAGAATTCAGAGCTTGCTGCTTCATTGATGATGAAAAGAGGTTGTGAAATAATCCCCCTCTCCTATAAAAAACACCCTCTAAAAATGATTGAAAAGCTCTCATACAGAAAATCCCCTCTGAAAATCATCAGAAATGAAGCAGAGATAGTCAAAATAGCAGAAAAAGAAAGTGCAAAAGCAGTTGTGCTTGGCCAGACATTTGAGGAATACAAAAAAACCAGATCAAATATTCTCATGCTGAGGCCATTAATCGGGTTCAGCAAAGAAATGATAGAAAAAGAGATTAAGCGCTTTAGCTCCTGAGCTTCTCAACCCTTCTTCTGGCAGTGTTCTCAATAATTTCAGTAAGTTCTTTTTTGTGCATTATCCTGTTTTTTGCATACTCAATGCTTGTCTTGAGAATCCTGCCCTTGTTTGTTTTTCTGCTCAGGGCAGCCTCGCTGTTGACTGCATAGCTCTTTTGCCAGGCCTCTTTTAAAACACCCTTGAGCCACCAGTATCTTATAAAGCCATTCAGCTCATTTTTGAAATAGCTTTTGTCAAGAAGCTTTTTGTCAAGATTAACATCCTCAACCATAGATGCCTGGCTGACTATTGAAAAAAGGTCTTTATTAAGCACCCGCTTTGGGATTATCACAACTTCCTTAAAGTCACTGAAAGCATTGCTGAACTCCTTCACATAGCCCTGGACATATGCAGCCCCTATGCTGTCAAGGCTTGCCTTAAGCCCAATGCCGATTTTCTTCCAGACATTATTCAGAAAATCCTCAGAAACCTCATTGCTGTTTTTTTTGCTGCTATTTGCAGGAAATCGCATCTCGTCCCCAAAACTTACTGTTATTGTCCTCCTGATATTGTTGTAGCTTATTGATGTTGGCACAACCTTTATCTCCGGGCCTTTTTTCTGCGCAATATTCACAAGATTCATTATCTGGCTTTTGTATTCCCGCCCCTGCCTGCCATGGTAGCTCTCATCAAACTTCCCGCTCCTGCTTCTCTGCCCTCCTGGAAAGACAAGAAGAAACCTCTCTTTGTTCTGGAGTATTGATATGAAAGTTCCAATCTGGGATTTTTTTGGCTTCTCCCTGCTTATCAGGTGCGCATTGTACATTGCTCCCATTGCATTTATCCCGAAATTCATCAGCCAGTTATTGCCGAAAAACCTGTCCTGCATCATGTAATCAAGCTCTCCCCTGCCAGAATGCCTGTAATAGGCATGGCCTATCCAAAGAGGGTCACTGTAGTTGAAGTGGTTTGCAAGAAGAAGCGCAGGCCCCTGCTCAGGAAGCTTTTCAGGGTTTTCAACACTCAGCTTTCTCTCAATTTTAGGCAGGTTAATGCAGTAGTCCCACACTTTTTTGTCAAGCCCGGACATTACAAAATTCCCTGCTGCATAAATCTTTTTTTTAAGCCCCATTTTTACTTTTCAAGAACAGCATTATTACAAATCAAAGAGTATTTATATCTTTTGAATTTGCTTTTTTTCATGGCTGAAGCAGGCAAAATAAAGGAAATTGAGCAAAAAGCGCGCAAAGCTATCTCAGAATATAGCCTGCTGAAAAAAAGAGAAAAGGTTATTGCAGCATGCTCAGGAGGCAAAGACAGCACTGTGCTCCTGTATATACTTAAAAAAAATGGCTATAATGTAGAGGCAGCTACAATAGACCCCTCAATAGCAGATTCCACTGAGAAAAACCTTGATAACCTGAAGTCTTTCTGCGAAAAGCACAGCATAAAGCTGCATATTTACTCATATAAGCAGGAATTTGGCCACACTCTTTACAGCATCAGGAAAAAGCTTGATAAGAACGGCATTGGGATGGCCTACTGCACTATCTGCGGCATACTGAAAAGATACCTTCTCAACAAAAAAGCAAGAGATCTTGGTGCATCAAAAATAGCAACAGGCCACAACCTTGATGACGAGGCTGAGTCAGTACTCATGAACCTTTTCAGGGGCAGCCCTGCACTTCTTGCTCGCTTAGGCCCATGCTCAGGTGTTTTGTCAAGCAGCGCATTTGTCCCAAGAGTAAAGCCGCTTTACTTCTGCATGGAAAAAGACATAGCCCAGGCATCAAAAGCAATGGGCTTTCCAGTTGCTTACGAGAGATGCCCTTATGCAAAATCATCTTACAGGGAAATTGTGAGAAATGAGCTTGAGGCCTTTGAGAAAAAGCATCCAGGGTCAAAGAAAGCTATAATTGATTTCTTTATTTCAGCAATGCCCCAGCTTAAGAAAAGCTTTGGCTCAGGAAGCTTAAGCTACTGCAGCAATTGCGGAGAGCCCTCGAGCAGAAAAGAGTGCAGGGCGTGCGCAATAATAAAGCATCTTGATGCATGA
>PWVO01000014.1 GCA_003561825.1 Candidatus Woesearchaeota archaeon
GACTTATTGTCAATAAGCTCAGGGGCCTTAATATCTTTAAGGTCAGCCCTTATCAGCAGAACATCAGTCTCAGGATACATCGTTGCTGCGCCGGGCATGGGCCTCATGAAGCTTGTGCTTAAGTCACTGTTAGCTTTCCTTACCTCTTTCTTAACCTCTTTCCTGTCTTTAATAAGCTTAATGTGCCTCTTAACCTCATTCTCAATAATCTTAGGCATGTTCCTCAGGTCCTGAAAGCCCTTGATCTCAACTCTTGCCCCTTTTTTTACAGAAAGATTAACATCCTGCCTTATAGTGCCGATGCCTCTTTTTACACACCCAGTTGACCTTAATATCATCCCTATCTTTTCAGCACTTTCCCTGCAGTGATCAGGGTCTTTGATATCAGGGCATGTGGCAATCTCAATAAGCGGAATCCCAAGCCTTGAAAGATTATACTCATCAAGCTCTTTGCCCCTGCTTACAATCTTTGCAGACTCCTCCTCAAGGCAAACAGTCTCAATACCGACCCTGCCTTTTGATGTCTCAATAAACCCGTCCCTTGCAATAAGAGCAGTTCTCTGAAAGCCAGAAGTGTTTGATCCGTCAACAACAGTTTTTCTCATAAAGCAGATTCTGTCAACTGGCTTTGCATTAAGCATAAGCGCAACCTGCAGCGCAGTCTCAACAGCACTCTTGTCAGGCTCATGCGGCGGCTCTTCATCAAGCTCAACCAGGCAGGAGCTCTCTGGATAAAAATCATACAGAAAATACTTACTTTTTTTAGACTCATGCAGAGCAGCGTCATCAATAACACCAGTCTCGCCTGCACTTGCCCTCAGCCTTCTTTTCACAACAAGCTCTGGCTTGCCGCTCTTTATCTCAGACCTGCACCTGCAGAAAAGCTTTCCAGTGTCCAGCTGCTGGTGTATCTCAATCCCGCATTTAAATCCAATCCCTGCATAATCAATATCCATCTTATCCTCTTAGCACAAAAAATCTTTAGGCATGCTTCTGCACGAAATCTCCCCTTTAAGGTTTTTTTCCATAAGCTCCATTGCCTCAGCCTTGCTTTTGTTTCCAAGAAGCCATGCAAGCTTCACAAAAGCAGTCTCAGGAGTCATATCGCACAAATGCCCCAGCACCCCAGCCTGCCTTATCTCCCTCAATGGGGTGTAAACATTCATCTGGACTCTGCCGTAAACAGCCTGCGAAGACATAAAAACAACAACACCTTTCTTGATAATCTCCTTAAGAGCATCAAATACTCTCCTGTTCTCTTTTGTATGACCATCAACTTCCTGGATAGGCATATGCCCCAGCCCTGTGCCTTCAATAACAAGCCCGTCAAAGCCCTTATAGCACAAAATCTCTTCTGCAAACATATTAGTATGGACTTTAAGCACACCAACCTTAATCTTCTCATTAAACTCAGAAACACTGAGCTTTCTTTCAGAGCCTTTTCTGGCATAATTCTCTGAAACAAAAGAGATTTTTTTAGCCCTGTAGTCAACCCTTGCAACAGCATTGGCATTAACAGGCCTGAAAGCATCCCTCCTGCTTGTATGCATCTTCCTGGACTTAAGCGCAGGCAGAACAAGGCAGGACTCATCATCAAGATTTTCGTGCATGCATATAGCAACACCGCTGAAATCAGAATTTGCAATAAAAAAAGCAGCAGAAGCAAGGTTCTGCGCAGCATCACTTGAGCCCCTGTCATAAGACCTTTGAGACCCTACAAGAATAATCGGCACAGGGATTCTGTCAAGCATAAAAGCAAGCGCAGCAGAAGTGTAATGCATAGTGTCAGTCCCGTGTGTTATAATAATCCCTTCACAGCCTTCTTTGATCTCCTTCTCAATCTCCCTTGCCATAATATTGTAATGCGCAAACCTTATCATCTCTGACTGCATCCTTGCAATGCTTCTTGCTTTTATATTTGCAATCTCAGCAAGCTCAGGATACATTGCAATAGTCTCATCTGCCCTGAAGTCAGCACTTACACCGCCAGTCCTGTAATCAACCTTTGACTCAATTGTGCCTCCGGTATGAAGAACAGAGATTTTTGCAAGGCCTTTTTTCTGCTTAACTGCAAAAGGCTTTTTCTTTGCCCCATCTGCACTTTTCAGAACTTTCAGTGATTTAACCTTGTCTGCATTAATCCCAAGATTATAACCGCTGTCAAGCTTTAATATGAATACATCATCAAGAGAGCTGGGCATTAGAATTCCTTTTAAAGGCTCTTTTTCTGATATTACCTCAACATAATCACCGGGCTTTGCTTTCATAAATCCCTCTAAAACAACCATATTTTATAAAGCTTTTTATTGCCTCACTTATTGCCAAAAATATTGCAAAGCCCGAAGATAGCATCAATTATTGCAAAAAAAATCACAATAGAGATAAGCACAATGCCCAGAAACCTGAAAGAAGGCAGAGACTGCAGAATAACACCCACCCCCAGCAATGCAATAAGAAGCATCGGCTTTTCGCTGCACATCCACGCTTTGATTCTTTTCATATCAATCCCTCTTTTTCTTAAAAACCTGTTGGCGCATCAATAAAATCAGCATCAACGCCAAACTTCTCCTTAACAGCCTGCATAAGAGCCTTTACCCCAGAAGTTTCAGTTGCATAATGGCCAGCAGCAATAACATTGATTTTTCCCTCTTTTGCAATATGGTAATGATGATGGTGAAGCTCTCCAGTGACAAAGCAGTCAATTCCTTTTTCAACTGCCTCATTAAGCGCTTCCCCGCCGCCTCCTGAAACAAC
>PWVO01000160.1 GCA_003561825.1 Candidatus Woesearchaeota archaeon
GCCTAAGCAAAGAGCAGGCAGCAAAGAGATTATCAAATTTTGAAAAAATATACGGCTTTTCTGTAACTGAGATAAGCTCAATGCTCAAAAAAGGCTTTAATGAAATCAATAATTTCCTGAATAATAATGATGTAGACATTATCAGGAAGCATGGGCTTTACCTTTATATCTCAGGAAGCCCAGAGGCAATTGAAAGCAGCAAATCTCCATTGATAATTGTTGATAGTATCGGAAAAATACTTAATTCAGACAAAGTTTATTATGAAAAAGCCGGCTATTTCTCAGGAATAAGCCTCAAAGACAAGCCAGATTACAGAAACTGCCTTTTTGAGATGCTTAATTATAAGCAGATACTAGAAAATGTGCTGTCAAAAGACAAGGCAAAGGCAGAAGAAATAATGAATAGCTCTCTGAACAAGATCAGAAAAAGAGAAATTCCTGCTGAACAGCTCATTTTTTTCAACAGCAGCAAAAACAGGCATTTTATATATTCAGATGAGAATGAAATAAATGAAAAGCTGAGCTTTGCCTACAGCACAGAAAAGCTCCCTGAAGATCTGCATTTTGACAGCAAAAAAGGCCTTGAGTACTTTATTGAGCAGGAAAGAGGCAAGGAAATAAGGGTATATCTTGCAGAGAAAGGCACAGTCCCCTTTAGCCCAGCCTTTGAATTTTATGCTGAAAGATTTGCCAAAAAAGCCAGTTTGCTCATTGGCTAAGCAAAATATTTAAAAATAAGCTGTTATAATTAAAAAAAAGAGGTAGAAAGATGAATTCTAAAGCGAGCATTAACTGGCTTGAAAAAAAAGCGCTTCTTTCTGCCAGCATTGATAATTCAAGAAAGCTCAAGGGAGTCTTAAAGAACTGTCTTGATGCCCGCAATGAAAGCATTTTAATCATAGGAGACACAGGCTATGAAAAAAGAAACCTTTCTGCAATACTTGCCGGCTCATATTATTTTGCTGCAAGAAAGCTTGGCTTCCACCCAAGGATATTCCTTCAGTCCCCAAAATCAAGAGGAGAGATGATTGACAAGGGAGTTGGTGAGGCAATTGACTTTCTTGGCGAAAAAAGCATCCTCATTCTATGCGTTTCAAACAAGCTGGGAATCTTAAGAGGAAATATAAGAGGCTACAGAAGGCTCTGCAGAAAAAGAAACATCAAGTTTGCAATAACAACAAGCCTCGGGGCTTTAGAAAACAAAAGCCTAAGCCTGCTTCTTAAGACAATAGACATTGACTACCCCCTTTTGCAGGCAAAGCACAGGCAGGTTAAGAGAATGCTTGAAAAAGGCACTGAGCTTCACATAAAGACAAAAGCAGGCACTGACCTCCACATGAGAATTGATTCAAAGAACATTCTTTCTTCAGACGGCAATTATACAAAATACGGAACAGGAGGAAACCTCCCTGCAGGAGAGGTTTATTTTGCCCCTGTCAAGAAATCAGTAAGCGGAACACTTGTAATTGACGGAAGCATAAGAGTAAAAGAAGGAACTTTTGTGGTAAAATCTCCAGTTCATGTAAAAATAGAAAACAGCGGAATAACTGAGATTAAAGGAGGGAAAGAGGCCAAGCTTCTTGAGGAAACATTGTCATGGGCAGAAAAAACAACAACAAGAAGCAAATGGGGCATAAGAAAAGTATGCGAATTCGGCATAGGCCTCAACCCCCATGCAAAAATAGTGGGCTCAACAATCATTGATGAAAAGGCTCTTGGGACAGCACACATAGCCTTTGGCTCAAACATCTGGTTTGGCGGCTCTATCTACGCAATGACACACCTTGACCAGGTCATCAAAAACCCAAGAATAACAGTTGACGGAAGGCTCCTTAATATTTGAATTATGCTGCTTTTTTATATTCTGATATAGCCTGTTCAATACTATTTTCATAACCTTTCTTTCTCTTTTTAACATCCCACAGCCTAATTAAGCCAGAGGGGGTAGAAGACAATTCAGGGTCTGTTCCGAGCTCTTTAGCTAATCCTTTGCCAAGATACTTTCTTTCATCTTCAGGCGTTCCAAGTGTATGATATTGAACAATTTTTCCAGCAATGTTTGGTGATGACTTTTCAATTACCTTAGCCAGCCCGCCTACAGTCCCGCTTGCCATATTCTGAATGTCTTCATCTTTCAAATTAGCAAGGTTTCTAATATATGAATCTTTCAGGTGTTCTACTCCTTCTTTTGATTTGATCTCATCAGGACCAGGAAGCCCAAAAAGCTTTTTGTTTGTATATTTTACCCCACCTTTAATAAGATAATCAGCTACTTCTTGGTAATCCTTGTCTGTATAATCCCTAAGCTTTTTTCCTTTTTTTTTTCTAATATCAAGAAGGTTTTTCATAGAATCCAGCTGGTACTCTTCTATTGAATCTTCCAGAAATTCATCAAACTTCTCTCTGGCATTAACAGCCTTGTTCACATTTTCCTGCTCTTTTCTCTCCTTTTTAGATGCTCCTACTACCATAAGGCCTGCAAGGAAAAAGAAAAAAAGCCCGATAATGAAATTAGAGCCAGAGTCAATCTCCCTTGAAACACCAATAAAAGCACCAGTTGGAGAAGGGACTGAAGAAACAAAAAAGAATATCCCGATAATTACAAGAACAGAAACTGCTATCACGATTCTTTTTTCAGCCATTAATAAACTAATCTATGTTATTTATATATAAAGCTTTCTAAATCTTCGGTTTTCCAGGGCCAATTATTTAAAATCTCTTCTAATTAAATAAAATAAGAAAAACA
>PWVO01000027.1 GCA_003561825.1 Candidatus Woesearchaeota archaeon
AAAATCCGATTTTTCCACACGCGACCACCTAAATATATGAAATTCGCACGCGGAAAATCTACATCTCGTATCAAGTTTCTAAAAAATCGGATTTTTTAGGGTTCTTTCAGTAGAGTCACAGTTTAGAAACCCAGAAAGTTAATTTTCTCTTACACCAACCCTGGCAAAGTGAGTGCGGCCTTTAGTACATATCCAATTCGCGAGTTTGAGTGAGCGGTGCTATTATACGGTGTCAAAGATAGTGAGACTGGGAAGGGCAAAAAAGTGCCTTTTGGACAAAGATAGTGAGACTGGCAGCTTCGGTGCGGCGAAGATAATGAGACTGGAGTAACTGGTGTCGAAGTTAGTGAGACTGAAGTAACCCACGAAGTAACTCTTGTGTCAGAGTTAGTGAGACTGGAGTAAACGCTGGTCGTGGACAAAGATAATGAGACTGCTGTAGGGTTTCAAAAATGATGGAACGCTGGATTCTCAGAGCAGCTTTTTATCCCCGTTACTGGCGTTCAATCGGACAAATCACGGTGATTTGCTAATCGCCACATACTTTTGTCTCAAAGATCGCGGAAAAATCCTAATCCACTGTTCATCCAGCTTTCAGGGAGGATTACTCCAATCTCACTAACTTCGACACAAATTCGGATGTTACTCTGGTCTCATTATCTTTGTCCCGCCAGTCTCACTATCTTTGACACGAGTCTCAATAACTTTGTCCACAGTCTCATTATCTTTGACACCGTACAAGCTTGGCGGCGCGGGGGAGGATTTCCCAGGAAATATCCCCCGCCTCTCCACCTGGCTAAACCCTCAGCGCATAATATGAATTATTCGTTGACTTTGCCTTAAAAACCCCGTAAAATGGCTATAATCCTAGCATTTTGCGGGGTTTTGCGGCGGCAAAACTCAACGCATAATCAGAGGAGGCCCGCTATGTCCGACCTGGAGCAATTCACCGCTTACCTGCACGCGCAAGACCGCAGCGCGCATACCGTCGCCGCCTACACCCGCGACGTGGCGGCCTTCAATGCCTGGCTGCCGGCGCAACTCGGCAAGCCCATCCCCCTGGCCGAGGTGACGCCCTTCGACGTGCAGAAGTACCGCGATCACCTGGTGGGCGCGGGCCGGAAACCCGCCAGCGTGAACCGGGCGCTGGCCGCGCTGCGCGTGTACTTCGCCTGGGCCGTGCAGAGCGGGCGCGCGGCTACCAATCCCGCCCGCGACGTGCAGGGTATCCAGCAGCGCCGCCGCAACCCGAAGGCGCTCACGGCGCAGGAGGTCTACCGCTTGCAGCGCGAGGCCGCCGCGCAACGGCAACTCGCGCAGGCGCGGGCCGGTGAGGCCGTGCTGCCCGCGCTGGTAGCCGCCTTCCGCGACGAGGCCCTGCTGAACCTGCTGCTCTACACGGGCTTGCGCGTCTCGGAGTGCGCGGCGCTGCGCGTGGCGGACGTGGAACTGACCGGCAAGTCGGGGAAAGTCATCGTGCGCTCCGGGAAGGGGCGCAAGTACCGCGAGGTGCCGCTGCACAAGGAAGCGCGCAAGGCGCTGGTAGCTTACCTCGAAATCTGCGCGGCGGAGGCGGTTAGGGAGCAAGACCAAGACGAGCCTGGCCCTTACGTGTTCCTGGGGCAGCGGGGCGCGTTGAGCGCGCGGGGCATCCAGTTCCGCATCGCGGCGTTGGGAGAGGCCGCCGGCGTCCCGGTGACGCCGCACGTCCTGCGGCATACCTTCGCCACGCGATTATTGCGGGAGGCGCAGGCCGACCTGGTGACGGTGGCGGCGCTAATGGGCCACGCGAGCGTGGCAACCACAGCAATCTACACGCAGCCGAGCGAGGACGATCTAGCGGCAGCGGTCGCGGGGTTGAGATGAGGGCGCGGCTAGGGCCACGCGCGCCAGGCAAAGACCTATGAATGGAGAGAGTTATGCCAGACGTGGATAAAAGTGTAGAGGTCAGTTGTCCGTGTTATTTTGGAACCGGCAAAGTCACCCGCGCGGCAGGATTACAGGACTGTCCGTTATGCGAGGGATGGCAGACAGTCCCCGATGAAGTATCCCGGCGCTTTTTAGAGGTCGCGGCTCGACGGTTCATCGGGGGAGACAGCGGGGCTCTCTTGGATTTCGCCGGAAAAGGCCATATCAAGCAGATACTTACAACCGACAAATGATTTTCGCGGTATCTTTGGCGTTGCCGCCTGTAGGACAAGGACGCACTTGAAGTCCACAGATGGTTAAACATAACTCATCCCGGCGTTAATACTAACGCCGGGATTTTCTGTGGCGCGTTTGCTAGCCAAGACCGCGAAGATGAAGGGATCAGTGTGGCCTCTTACTAATATCGGCCAGAGTCAACGGAAGAAATTCGTTCTGACCCCCCGCAGAAAAATTCTCGCCAAAGCCAGCAAAAATTACTAGGGTTCCAGAGAATCACCGAAGCCCTCTCCGGTTAGCATAAGGGCAGTTTTCTCCACGCCGGGTGGAGAAATATAGCTCAATAACCGGAGGTAAGTAATGAAACACGAAGAACTATCCCCCGAAGCCCGTAAGGCGCTGGCCCAATGTTATCGGCTGTTGATTCAATGGGGCCACGATGCCCAGGCAGCAGAGGATGACAAGGAGCAGACGGAGCAGCCTGCCGTCGAAGCCATCCTGATGCCCTGCGCATCACCAGCACCAGAGAGGGGAGGTCTATCCGATGACAGCGGCGCGTGATTCACGGAGCGGCATGAGCCGCACAGA
>PWVO01000049.1 GCA_003561825.1 Candidatus Woesearchaeota archaeon
GATGATTTTATTCAGGAGATTATAGAGGTGGAAGACAAGGAAGAAAGACTAGCATTATTTTATGAGGTATTTAAAAGGGAAAATGCAGAAGTCTAGATTAAACAAAAACTATAAATATAAGCTTAGAGTTAAATGTTTTAATCATGAAAAAGATATCTAAAGACACGCCTCTCAGCGAGATAACCCTCAGGAGATATGAGAGGCCTAACAGTGAATCAAAGAGGGATATTGTAAGGAAGATATGCCTCAGCATAGGGCTTCTGCAGCCCGGAGACTCGAGAGATATTGTTGTTGATATTCTTTTTGTTATGCTTAATGCAAAAAAGCAGAAGAAAGGGCTCAGCTCTGATGAGATTCAGGAGAGGGTTGTGAATGCGAGAAAGAGGCACAGGCTTGCTCTCAATGGGGTTGCTGCATCCAATGTGAGAAGGCAGCTCAGGAGGCTAAAGGAGCTTTTTATTATTGAAAAGCAGGGAAGCCAGTACAGGATTACTGAGTTTATGGAGCTGAAAGACATCTACAGGGACAAGATTGAGGGCTTTCTTGTTCCATCAATAACTTCAAGAATAAGCGAGTATTTTGATGCTGCTGATGAGAAGTTCGGGAAAAAGGCTAAGGGCAAATGAGCTTTGGCTACAGAAAGGCATTGATTTCTGGTTTTTCCGAGGATACTTCTTTATGAAAAATCGCAAAGTTTAAATACTAGCTCGTCTATAAGCTTTTATATGATCCTCGTGTTAATGGGGGGATTAAAAAAAGGAGGTTAGAACATGGCACAAAAAGTTGCAAAAGTAGGTGTTAGGAAAGAGGCAGGATACCTCTACTTCATCGACAAGAACGGCGATGTCTCAAGGGTTGAGATGTCAAGAGGCGGAAAGAAGAAAGGAAAGAAGAAGAAGGAGAAGGTAGCAAAGGTTGGTGTCACAAAAGAGTCGGGATTCCTGTACTTTATTGACAAAAACGGTGATGTATCAAAGGCTAAGATGGCACGTGGCGGGCAGAAGAGAAAGAAGAAAAAGAAGAAAGCAGTGAAGAAAAAAGCCGCAAAAAAAGCTAGGAAAAAGCCTGCTAAAAAGAGGAGAAGAAGATAATTCTTTGATTCTTCTTTTTTTTTATTTTTTTTAATTTCTTATTAATTGTTTCCAAAAGCCTTAATAATATGCTTTCTATTTACTTTCTATGGAAGATGTTTATGAGCCTATGGAGGATTCTGAGCTGCTGGCCAAATGGGCTGCAAAATGCTCAAAAGGAATTGTTCTTGATATGGGAACTGGGTCTGGTGTGCAGGCTATTGCTGCTGCAAGGAATGCGGAGATTGTTTTGGGTGTGGATGTAAGCAGGAAAGCTGTTGAAGAAGCCAGAAAGAATGCTGTGGATGCTGGCATTAGAAATGCCTTTTTTTTTGAGAGTGATTTGTTTTCTTTTTTTGATATGCTGAAAGAAAAAAGAAATTTTTCTAAGATAGCCAAAGTGATAAATGATAAAAGAATTGCCTGCTTCTTGTCTGGAGAACCTGCTTTTGATGTTATTTTGTTTAACCCGCCTTATCTGCCTCATGACAAGGGGATTGAAGACAGGAGCCTTTACGGAGGGGCTAAGGGACATGAGACTGTTGAAAGGTTTATGGACAGTGTTTCAGGGTTTCTAAAGAAAGAAGGCATAATACTTATTGTCTTTAGCTCTATAACCGGGCTTGAAAGGGTTGAGGGGATTTTTTCTGAGCACTGCTTTGATTTCAAGAGGATAGATGAAAGGAAGATTTTTTTTGAGAGCCTTTATGTTTATGAGCTGAGAAAGTCTGAACTGCTGAAGAAGTTTGAAGAAAAAGGGATAAAGGGTGTTAAGATTATTGCAAAAGGACACAGAGGGATTGTCTGGAGGGGGAAGCTTAAGAATATTTTTGTTGCTGTTAAGTCTAAGAGAGAAGATAGCAAGGCTGTTGACAGGATTGAGAATGAGGCTAAATGGCTTAAGGTTATGAACAAGCATGGGATTGGGCCTAAGCTGATTCTGGAAGGCAATGGATTTTTTGCAATGGAGCTTGTTGAAGGAGAGCTTATCTGTGATTTTATTGAGAAGAGCAGCAGGGAAAGGGCTTTGTGGGCCTTAAGGGAAGCTCTTTTGCAGGCTAGAAAAATGGATGCTGTTGGGGTTAATAAGGAAGAGATGCATTATCCTGTGAAGCATATTTTTGTTTCTGAAAGAGTTGTTATGATTGATTTTGAGAGGTGCAGGAACACCGAAAGACCCAAAAATGTGACTCAGCTTTGCCAGTTTATTGGGTCTGATAAAGTGATGGGGATGCTCAGGGATAAAGGTTTTTCTCTGGATAGGGAAATTCTTAGGGGGCTTGCAGGAGAGTACAGGAAAAATATGTGTGATGAGAGCTTTGAAAGGATTTTGGGGGCTTTAAGATGAGTTTTCAGGATAGGGTTCTTGGGGCTGTTAAGAGGATTCCTAAAGGGAGGGTGGCTAGCTATAAGGGTGTTGCTGAGGCAGTTGGCAGCAGGGCTTACAGGGCTGTTGGGAATGCTCTGCATAATAACAAGAATCCTGTTGTTGTTCCGTGCCACAGGGTTGTTAATTCTGACGGATCTCTTGGTGGCTATGCCCATGGGATTAAAAAGAAGATAGAATTGCTTGAAAAAGAGGGTGTTAAGATAAAAAAAGGAAAAGTTGCTGATTTTGATAAGAGGCTTTTCAGGCTTTAGTCTCTTTTCTTTTTCAGC
>PWVO01000082.1 GCA_003561825.1 Candidatus Woesearchaeota archaeon
CATTGAAAGAGGATATCGAACAGTAAATGGAGAAGGGGGTCACACTGACTCAAATAATGCATTATTCTACCATATTGGAGAATTAGGAATTGTATCAAACTTAGTAATTGAAGAGGCATATGTGCATAGCTGCCAATCAAGTGCAGGTTTAGCTGTTTTTAATGATGGGCTTATTGAGAATTGTAATGTGACAGGAGATTTTAGGGTTTGCTCTAATGCAGCAGGCCTAGTTGTATATAATAATGAGGATGGAATAATAAAAGACTCTTATTTTGAAGGGAATTTGCTTCTTCCTGAAACATGGGGATGGTCTGCTGGAGGGATTGCCACATTTAACAAAGGTTTAATATCAAATTCACATTCAAGACTAGAGATTAGTGGAAGAGGAGGAGGAATCGCAGGAATTGTATCAGAGAACGATGAAAACGGAATAATTGAGAAATCTACTGCAAAAGGTTCAATTAATGGTGACTGGGATGTTGCTGGTGCTGTTTCTTATAATAAAGGAACAGTTAAAAATGTTTTTTCAAAGACAAATTTAAATGGGAGATGGCCAGTAGGAGGACTAGTAGCTATAAATTATGAAGAAGGAGTATTAAAAAATTCTTTTTATGAAGGAATTATTTTTTATGGTTCATGGTGGAGGGATAGCCCTTTAGAAGCTGGGGGAATAGTAGCAATTAATAAAGATAATGCAGAAATAATTAATTGTTATTCAATAAATGAGATCAATCCAAATAGAGATGATTATTATTTTAGAGAAGACGAGTCAATTGGCGGAGCAGTTGGCCGTATAGAAGGAGGTTTATTGTATAATAGTTATTCTGCAGGAATTATTAATGGCGTTGAACTAATTGGAGGATTGATAGGAAAAAAAGATTCTGGTGAAGTGATAAATTCTTATTGGGATACAGATGTTTCTAACCTTTACCAAAGTGATGGTGGAGAAGGTAGAACAACTGAACAGATGACCTACCCTCACGATGCAGACACATTCCTAGATTGGGACTTCACAAACATATGGGCCCATGATTCAGGCCATGAAATTAATGAAGGTTATCCTTATCTCAGGTAAAGATTAAAAGAAAAGATAGAAAAAAATTCTAAAAAAAGCCACTAAAGCAGATTCTTAATTCGGTCTATGTAGTCAGCGACTTCACTGCCTTTTTTCGTCAGTGTAAGAAGCTTTAGCCTGCCCTGCTTGTCAAAGTTTATTAAGCCGGCCTTTTCCATCTCCTGAAGAATCTTCACAACATGTGAGTATGTGCAGTCTATGTTCTTTGCTAATGAAGAAGCATATATCTCATTTTTAGCATTCTTAAGCTCTACAAGCATCATTGCAGGCTTCTCTCTGAAAAAAACATTAAATATCTCGTTGTTATGCATTGTTAAAACCCCCAAAACTAACTATATAAGCAGAGGATACTAACTATATTTAAACATTTATATTTTGCAGAGTATATTAAAAAAATGTCTTATCTATGAGCTAGTGCCTGGCTTTTTCCACAAAACCTGCTTTTCTCCTGAATAAACGCCAAGCCTGTTCATCTGGCTGAACTGCATATCTGACAATATAAGAAAATCAATGCTGAACCTATGCTCTTTTTTTATTTTAGATGCTATTTCACTTACCTGGGCATTGGTTTCATCTTTTCCTATTACAAGAAGGTTTGCGCTTTTTGGTGTTGCTTTTCCATGCAGTATTACTGAGTCTATGCCATCCAACAAACTGATGTTGTGGATAAATTCATCAAGAGGCCTCGGCTCTTCTTTGATAAGGCCTTCAAGTGCCTTAAGCCTTTGATCATCAATTATTTCATATGCCTTGAATTTGCCTATTCTTATTTCCCTGATAACTTTAGCATTAAGGAGCTTTTTCAAAATTCTATAGGTTGTTGCAGGGCTTACATTTGAAAGCCTGCTTATTTCCCTTAGGTAAAACTGCTTTTTCTTGTTTTTTACAAAGACACTTATTACTCTGATAATTTTCTTGTCAAAAAGCTGCTTGATCAAATCTGAGTCTGGCATGATATTAAAGAATATGCTTCTGATATTTAAGTTTTTTCATTTTTGAAACATTGTTTCATTTGTGAACTAAAGCTCTTTTTCGCCGAGAAGTGGAAAAATATCAAGAGCAGCTTCTTCATATGGATGGGCTTTTTTTATTGCTTCTATGACTTTTTTGGCAAGATTTCTTGGGCAGATGAACTCGATTTTTTCTTCTTCAACTTCCTTTATTTCATTTGCTTTTCCTATATAGGGGCTTGCCTTATTATTGGGCATAAATCTTCCAATGCCTCTTGAAGAGAAGCTGCAGTAAGAGTAATTGCCTATTTTGCCTCCTCCTGCATCACCTATTGCTTTTCTGACTGTATTGCTATGAGAAACTGGTACAAATACAGCAATTTTTACATTTTCAGGGTGCATAAAATATGAATAGAAGCAGAGTTTATTAATTTAATGTTTGGCAAAGGATTTCAGGGCATGTTCCTCGGCAAAGTGCAGTTTTCCCGGAACAACAAGGCAGTGCATTGGATCACCAAAATCATATTCTGCAATCTCAGAAGCATTGCCGCATTTTACAGCTTGATCCTGTGAGCCAAGCCTTGCACAGCCTATGCAGAGTGTGTCAGCAGTAAATACATTTTCTTTTCTTTTTGCCTCAATTTTAAGGAGGTAATTAATTGCCTGGCTTACTGTCATATATCTGTTCTCATCTGGCCTCAGGTCAAGAAGGACAAGAGTATGCAAGCCTCTCTCCAGATTTTCTTTTATTATATTATATGGTGTTTCAGGGACCCATGTTTCTTCTGGAAAGGGAATGCTTGTTGTGGGGCCGAACTTATATAGCTGAAGCCCTGTAATAGCTATAGCAGAGAATACTGAAGCAGCGTTAATTACCACAACATTTATGCCCTGTTTCTGGGCTCTCATTTTAAGATCTATGTGGGTTGTTGCAGACATTGGGTCGCCGGGCACTAAAAAAGCCACTTCTCTTGAAACTGAATCTTTTAGTATGGTTTCTTCTGGCTTTTTTTCAACTAAATCCCTTGATGCAAGGATTATTTTTTTGCCATAAAACTTTTCAAGCTCCTCTATGCTGGCAGAGATTTTGCTGGTGTAGTGCTCAAGATAAACAACATCGCACTGACTTATTGTCTCAAACCCCCTTATAGAGATATCTTTTTTGCCAAAAAGCCCAAGGCCTATCATGTATAAGGTCATAGAGGAGAAAAAAAAGAATTGGTTTATATATCTTTCCAAATGAAACAGAGCACTAAGTTTCCAAAATATATTTTTAACATTAGAAGTATTTAAATAGAAGTTAGATTATTTAAAAGATTAACTTGTTGGCGCAAGTTAACCGGCATTAGTATTAAAATTGTTCTCAACTAATTTGGCATTAGTTAGTTTTATCTATAAAATTTAATTAGCTTTTGGCGCAACCAATTAAACTTGTTCTAAAAGGAGTAAGTTGCAGCATAATATAAAGTTTTTTATGTTTAAATAGCCATGTTGTAACATAACTAATAGAAAAGATAAAAAAAGATGGGGGTAAAAAAGATGGATTTTATTGTTGAAAACGCGCTAAAAAGCAAGAAAGCAGAAAATGCAGAATATGGAAGGCTTGATGTAAGGCAGGCTAATATTAAGGTGTTTGGTTCTGGAGGGGCTGGAAATAATATGGTTTCATGGCTTTACAGGAAGGGCATAAAAGGCGCGGAGATTATTGCTGCCAACACTGACCAGCAGCATCTTGACATTTCTGAGGCTGACAGGAAAATCCTGATTGGAAGGGACATTACAAAAGGCCTTGGATGCGGAGGCTTTCCTGAGAAAGGCGCTGAATCAGCAAGGGAATCAATTAATGAGATTAAAGACTCGCTAAAATCTGTTGACATGGTTTTTGTATGCGCAGGGATGGGAGGAGGAACTGGAACTGGATCTGCTCCTGTTGTTGCAAAGGTTGCAAAGGACCTTGGAGCAATTGTTATTGGGACTGTTACTATGCCTTTCAGCATTGAAAGAGCAAGGGTTGACAAGGCTGAGTTCGGGCTGCAGCAGCTCAGGGGTGTATGCGACACTGTTATTGTAATTGACAACAACAGGCTTGTGCAGATAGCAGGAAATTTGCCGGTGCAGCAGGCTTTTTCTGTTGCAAATGAGCTTATTGCGACAATGATAAAGGGAATTGTTGAGACTATTGCTGTGCCTTCTCTAGTTAATCTTGACTATGCTGATGTGAAGGCTATTATGACTAACGGAGATGTTGCTGCTATCGGCGTAGGGTCATCTGACACCAAGAACAGGGTTGAGGAGGCTGTGCACGGCGCTCTTAATAATCCTCTTCTGGATATCAGCTACAAGGGCGCTACAGGAGCTTTGATACATATCTGCGGCGGCCCAGACATGACTCTTGACGAGGTTACAAAGGTAGGAGAGATTGTGACTGAGTCAATGGACCAGGATGCAAATGTTATCTGGGGAGCCAGGATAAGCGATGAAATGAAAGGGAAGCTTACTGTTATGACAATTATGACAGGGGTTAAGTCTCCTTGGATTGTAGGGAAGCTTCAGGAGAAGGAAACAAGCTTTGAGATGCAGGAGATTGAGGACGAGCTCGGCATAGAGATTGTCCAGTGATCATGCTCACCAAAAAAGGTGGTTTCTTTTGCCTTCTTTTTTTAATCACCCCCAATTTTAAGAAATGAAGGCAAATTTTTTTTCTTCATTGCAGAAATGCAATGAAGGCTTTTTTTTATTTTTCAAAGGGTTTTGACTTGATGATTTCTTTAAGCTCTTTCTCATTGTCAAGCTTAAGGCCCAGTTTTGAGAAAAACCTGCAGAGATTTTTTACATCTCTCTCAAGAAGCTCTTTTGAGATAGGGTTTGATATGCTTGTTGCATGCGAGAGGTCTATGAAAACCGGGGTTTGATCCAGATTTAAGATGTTGAACTCTGAAAGATCGCCGTGCACAAGGCCTGCCCTATAAAGCCTGGCATCATACTGCTTTGACTTTTTATAGAAAGATGAAGGCGAGTCTGGCAGGAGGTCTTTCAGCTTTGGAGATGGAGGGCCTATCTGCTCCATAACCAGGATGTTTGAAAGAAAAGCAAATGGCGTGGGGACTTTTATGCCTGCCTCTCTTGCTTTTAGGAGGTTTCTGTATTCTCTCTGGACCCAGGAGAAGATTATTTTTCTTCTGTTGTGCTTTATTGTGGGGAACCTTGGGTCATTTCTGATGTAGTAGTACATCTTGTTGAAGTCGCTTGTCTCAAGCCTGTATATTTTAATTATTACACTGCCTTTGCTGCTTTTTGCTGAAAATACATTTGACTCTTTTCCAATTGAGACCGGGCTAAGGGTGCTTTCTTCAAAAAGATGGTGCGATGAGAGGAAAAAGAGGTTTCTTTTTGTGAAGCTGTCAAAAACATCGCCATATGTCTTGAATTTTTCTTTTTGTGTTTTGGCCATTGGGCTTGGGAATAAAAATGGGTTTAAAAATATTGGTATTGGGCAAACTGATTCAAAACCCAAAACTATTTATATGTAAAATGAGATATTATTAATTGTGCAGATAAACCCTTTTTAGGAGCAAAAAGGTTTTTTAAGCTGTGATTTTAAAGGAAAACTGCATATAACAGCCCGTCATGAGAGTACTCAATGGAGCTTACGATAAAATCAAGCTAGGAGATTGGGAGTTAGTGTTTCGGGCAACAAAACCTTTAATAATCATTAAATAAGGAATAGAGCAAGCAAAGAGCTTTAATTTCATTTTATCATTAATAAAAGAGGTTTATTGTGGAATAAAAAAAGCTAACTGAAGGTTTTTAGCTAATTGAGCCTCTTAGTGCTTGTTCTATGCCTGGAAGGAAGAGCTTTATGTTCATCAAATCATTATACTCATTTGTGTTGTATTTTTGTGAGATGTATTGGTAGGCTCTTTCTTTGTATAGTGTAATGAGGAGGCAACTAAAATGGCAAAGATAAGTCAAGTATCTTCAAAATATATTGTGCATGCAAATATTGAGATTGGCGGGATTGTTGACAAGCCTGATGTTATTGGGGCAATATTCGGCCAGACAGAGGGGCTTCTTGGAGCTGACCTTGAGCTGAGGGAGCTTCAGAGAAGCGGAAGAATAGGAAGGATTGAGGTCAATCTTGAGACAAAGTCAGGAAAGACTTCAGGAAGCATTATCATACCCTCATCTCTGGACAAAGCTGAGACTTCTATAATTGCAGCTGCATTAGAGGTTATCCAAAAGATCGGGCCATGCACTTCTAAGGTCAAGGTCGAGAATATTGAGGATGTCAGGGTCTCAAAGAGAAAGTTTGTGATTGAGAGGGCCAAGGACCTTCTTAAGTCTATGATGGACAACATAATGCCTGACAGCCAGGAGCTTGCAGACGAGGTAGCTTATTCTGTGAGGGTTATGGAGATCCAGCAGTATGGAACAGACAGGCTTCCTTCTGGGCCTGCAATTGAGGACTCTGATGACATTATTATTGTAGAGGGCAGGGCTGATGTTCTTAATCTTCTGAAGCATGGGTTTAAGAATGTTATTGCAGTAAACGGGACTTCTGCCCCAAAGTCAATAATTGATCTGTGCAAAAAGAAGACTGCAACCCTGTTTGTCGACGGTGACAGGGGCGGGGATTTGATTATAAAAGAGATTACAGGGATGTCTGAGATTGACTATGTTACTAAAGCTCCCGACGGCAAGGAAGTAGAAGAGATTACAAAGAAAGAGATACACAAGGCTCTGAGAAGCAGGATCGCTGTTGAGCAGGCTAAGTATGAGATTGTTGAAAGCAAGGGCGGGAATGGAAGCCAGGACAGGAAAGCGCAGCAAAGCTCTTCATCCAGCCAGAGCAGGCCCCAGCAGAGAAAGGAATTCAAGAAGCCAGAAAGGCAGCAGCAGGGAAGCCCTAAGATATCCAATGAAGAAAAGAAAGCCTTCAGCGACATGCTTGAGGATCTTATTGGAACAAGAGGGGCTTATGTGCTTGATGCAAAGCTTAATATTCTTGGGAAAGTTCCTATCAGTGAGCTTCAGACAACTATCAAAAGCCTTAAGTCCGGAGTGCATGCTGTTGTTTTTGACGGCACTATTGAGTCTGACCTTGTAAGGGCTTCAGAAAAAAGCAATGTTAAGTATATTGTTGCAATGGACTCAAAGATAAGGCAGAGCGACGCAAGGGTCAATATACTTACAAGCAATGACTTATAAGGCCTGAGAGAAATTTTCAAAAAAGGCCTGGCAGGATTTTTGCCGGGCCTATCTGTTTTTAAGGCCAGGTTTTACAGGTTCTTTGCTCTGCCTGAGACAGCTGACACAGAAAATGTTGATGCAAGCTACAAGAATGGCGTATTAGAGCTTAAGATCCCAAAAATAGAGCTTTCAGAGAAAAAGGTTAAAAGGATAGAGGTTAAGTGATTTTTTTTATTTATTTTTTTCTATTGAAAATGGAATATCATTATAAAAAAAAGAAAGGGATAGAATTTTCCCAGCAGGAGATTTATGAGCTGATAAAGTCTCTTTTGGCTATTGGCCTGGCTTTTGCTATTGCAAGATCCGGGGCTAATTTGTTTTCTTTGTCTTTTGGCATTATTCTCTTAATTTCCATACTTACTGTGGGGATTGGGTTTTTGCTTCATGAGCTTGCCCACAAGGCAGCTGCTCAGAGGTTTGGCTGCTGGTCTGAGTACAGGTCAAATAATTTTATGCTTATTTTTACTGTAATGCTTTCATTTACTGGGATTGTTTTTGCTGCTCCGGGGGCTGTTATGATTAGCGGGCGGCTTACAAAAAGAGAGAATGGGATTGTGAGTGCTGCTGGGCCGCTTACAAATATTATGCTTGGGCTGGCTTTTCTTGCAGGGACACTTTTTTTTAAAGAAGGGATTTTAGGGCTTTTTGTTTCCTCTGGCCTGATGATTAACAGCTGGATTGCCTTGTTTAACCTTATACCTTTTATGAACCTTGACGGCAGGAAAGTGCTTGCATGGGACAAGAGGGCTTACTTTATTATGGCTGCTGCAGCAGTTATGCTGCTTTTTGTATCTTTTGCTTAATGTTGATAATCAACAAGAGGCATAGTAAAAGTTAAAAAGAAAAGGCTTTTCACTGTTGAGGGGGTTTATAGCAATAAAGAAAACCTGACGGAGGTAATGAAAATGGAGATAAAGCCAATAGGTGAAAGGGTTTTGATAAAGCCCGTGAAGGCAGAAGAAAGGACCAAGGGAGGCATATATATCCCTGAGTCTGCTAAGGAAGAGAAAAAAGAAGGAGAGGTTGTGGCTGTTGGAAAGCATAAGGACGGCAAAGACATTGAGCTTAAGCCCGGAGACAAGATTATATACGGCGGCTACAGCTCTGACGAGATTGAGGTTGAAGGTAAGAAGTATATTGTCCTTGACTTCAAGGATGTTCTGGCAAAGATTGAGTGAGGTGGAAAAATGGCTTCTAAAAAAATAACTTATCATGAGAATGCAAGAAAAGCGCTTCTTGAGGGCATAAACAAGGTTGCTGACACTGTAAAGATTACTTTGGGCCCCAGGGGAAGGTATGTTGTGCTTGACAAGGATATGCACCCAACTGTTACAAATGACGGTGTGACAATTGCCAAAGAGATTGAGCTTAGCGACAAGTTTGAGAATATGGGCGCTAAGCTGATTAAGGAGGTTGCTTCAAAGACGCAGGATAATGCTGGGGACGGGACAACAAGCGCAACTATTCTTGCTCAGTCTATTATTTCTGAGGGCCTTAAGAATATTACTGCTGGCGCAAACCCTATTGAGGTCAAGAAAGGGATTGAGAAAGCTACTTCAGCAGTTGTTAAGTTTCTTAAGGAAAAGAGTGTTGATGTCAAGGACAAGGGGAAGATTATGCAGGTTGCAACTGTATCAGCAAATAATGACGAGGAAATCGGAAGGCTGATAGCAGATGCTATGGAAAAGGTTGGAAATAGCGGCGTGATTACAGTTGAAGAGGCAAAAAGCATCGAGACCTCTCTTGAGGTTGTTGAGGGGATGCAGTTTGACAGGGGCTTTATCTCGCCTTATATGGCAACTGACCATGAAAAGATGGTCTGCGAGTTTGATGAGCCTTATATCCTTATAACTGACAAGAAAATTACAGCTGTAAAGCAGATAGTGCCTGTTCTTGAGAAGGTTGCAGGAGAGGGCAAGCCTCTTCTTATTATTGCAGATGACATTGAGGGGGAGGCGCAGGCTGCTATTATCCTTAACCTGATTAGGGGCGCGATTAAGGTTTGCGCTGTTAAGGCTCCTGGATTCGGGGATGAGCAGAAGGCAATGCTTGAGGATATAGCTATACTTACTAATGGCAAGGTTGTCAGCGATGATCTTGGGATGAAGCTTGAGGATGTTGACGAGTCTGTGCTTGGTTCTGCAAGAAGGGTTACTGTTGACAATGAAAAAACAACTGTTGTCGAGGGGCATGGGAGTAAGAAAGAGATTGAGAAAAGGAAGAGCCAGATCTCTGCGCAGCTTAGCTCAAGTGACTCTGATTTTGAGAAAGAGGACTTGAAGAAAAGGCTGGCAAAGCTCGGCGGCGGCGTTGCTGTTATCAGGGTAGGGGCTGCTACTGAGACTGAGATGAAGGACAGAAAGATGAGGATTGATGACGCGCTTAATGCAACAAAGGCTGCTGTTGAAGAGGGTGTTGTTCCTGGCGGCGGAGTTACGCTGTTCAGGGCAGCTGCTGCAATTGACAAGGTCTCTTTTGAGGGAGATGAGAAGATAGGGGCAAAGATAGTGAAGAGGGCTCTTGAAGAGCCTATAAGGCAGATAGCTGAGAATGCAGGAAGGGACGGCGCAGAGGTTATTGCTTATCTGAGGCCCAAGAGAGAGGAGTCTTTGGGCTTTAATGCCAAGACTGATGCCTATGAGGACCTTGTGAAGGCAGGTGTTATTGACCCTACAAAGGTTGTAAGGTATGAGCTGCAGAATGCTGCCTCTATTGCAGCAATGGTTCTTACAACAGAGGCATTGGTCACAGACTTTGACGAGGAGAAAGAAGACAAGACTCCTACGATTATTGTCTGAGAAAAAATCATTAAAGAGAGCAGACAATCAAAGTATCAGTAATTAGGATATCCCAAGTTTTTTTTATTTTTTGTCAAAGAAAAACTTCAACCAGATTTACAAAAGTTGAATAAAAAATTAATAAAAAAAAGTTTAGAAAAAAAAGCTTCAGCCTTCTATGCAACTGTCTGCCCATGCTCTCATTGCATCAAGGTCAAGGTTCTGGCCTGAGTCAGCAAATGCGCCTGGCCTGATCTCTGCAGTGCTTGGGCATATGAACTGGGGAACTCCGCTTCCCATGTAGTCTCTGAAACATTTGTTTATCATTTCTTCATGCTCTGAAACTCCTACCTCTGCCCATATGAAGCTGTAGCCTTCCTGCTCAAGCTCTTCTATGCCTGGGATCATTAGTGTGCACCAAGGGCATGTTTCTGTGTAGTA
>PWVO01000187.1 GCA_003561825.1 Candidatus Woesearchaeota archaeon
AAGGTCAAACCGAGGCATTCAGTGCCATTTTCCAAAGCTAAATTGTGTATCAAGTTGGCCAAAAATCTGGTTTTTGCAGTGTCGCCATAATTGATTTCAAAATACAATGAGGAGAACAAGCAATGGGAACTAAAGGCAGAAGGAATGTAAAGAAACCCAAGAAGGAGCAAAAAAAGCCCGTAACCAAAGAAGAAGGAAAGTAAGAAGGGCGAAACCTTTCTAATCCTCCACCCCCTTAAAGTGTGAGAAAGGAACTACTCCTCGAAAGGGGATTGAAACCAGAACAGATAGAGAGATGAGACAGCGACAGAGAAGCGGGGGTGTCAATCGGTGATTTTGCTTTGCGTAACCTCCGACCAAGCTAAAATGGGCCAGGGTCCTAGCGTCTGCGACGGGCCGACACCTCCGACATCAAGCGCGGCTTGGTTAAACAAGATAAGGTAGGTAAGAGGGTAGCAATGCCGGCAATAGGTAAGTTTTTCTAAAAATTGTATTTGACAGGACTAATAAAATATGGTAGACTACACTTGGATTTGATTCCCTTGTAAAAACCCCCCGCAGCGCAGCTTTTGTCATATCAGCTACCACGAGTTGCGTAGACAGTTTTCTGCTACTACCACAGATAGTGTCTCGGTCTGATGTTTCGAGCGTTGAGTGACTTTTTACGGAAGAATTAGATTTTGGGGAAACTAAACTATTACGTAGAAGTCGAAGATTCAGCATGGATATACAGTGTTGCATCCAAGATTGCATCGATTCCAGGCGTTATAAGATGTATAGTGTATTATGAGCGTGAGCTTGCCGGTGATGTAGGAACAGCAGGATTCGCAAGGATGGCGGATGACGATTACTGCTGCTGGTGTGCAAGAGGCCATCGTTCCAGGAAGCCGAGTAATGGATAAAGGTAGAATACTAAAGCCATCGGAGCGGAAAAGATAGAGGCAGTCTCGCGAGCGATGGAGTTGGTCATGGATGCCCCGCAGGAATAAGCTATATTGGTATCGTTAGGTGATAAAAATACCATTGAGGATGCAAAATGGGCAGTGAGAACAATAGCGTGTTTGGGAATAGCACCGTTGGCACGGTGTCTGGCTCCGAGGGCGAGCTGCTGTACACGCTGGCAAAAGGCGTCCCTGTGGGACAAGTAATTGTAGCTCTCAGTAGCAGCGAGGATGAGGCCGCTGCATGGCTGACTCGAGGAGCAAATGCAGCGACAGGTAACAATGTGTATAGTGTTAACATACGCGACGCTGATGTTTGCAAGACGACGAGTCGGAGATGGAAAGAGAAAGTCGGTTTGTTGTGGTATAACGCTTCCTGCGAATACGAGGACGTAAGGAAAGACCTTCTATCCTGGCAGAGACACTTGTCAGCGGAGGCTATGCTTGTACTTCACGGGTATCAGCAACTGGGGGTTGCCAGGGTTATCAGAGAGTATACCGGGAGCTACGGTAATTTTGCCTTTGTTGACTCTGTCGGTACGATAGCGGTGTTAGCGATAGACAGATGCGTGCACTTCTGGGTCATAGACTGCAACCAATTCGGCATTTGTAAATACTGCGACAGAAAGAGAGACTTCAAGCGGATGAGTAGTAGGTCGTCACAAACGTAAACGAAGAAACGGGTCAATGGCCGCAACAGTAAATGACCTTGTTTGTGTTTGAGAAGCGGATAGCTGGATGACACTCCGAAAAGGAGACACAATGGTAAAAAAAGAAAAAGCCAAGGGGCAGAAGGGTAAACATGAAGAGCGGAAAACATTTAAGAAAACAGCAGCTTACCTCAAGAAAGGCCCGAAAAATGAGTGAAAGCCGTCCTTAAAGGTGGCTTCCATTCCAGTGGATAGTGGGTAATGAAAGAAGACGATACGGTAATCATAGACAAGTGTTTCCGATTCAGCGTAGCAATGTGATGGGAGAAGTGAATGGAGCAACTGGTTTTAGTGTCTCACACGTTAACGAGCGTGGTTACAAGCCAAAACAGCTATCTATCCCGTGTTTTCGGTGTGGCGTCTGTTGCACCAGGTATCAGGTTCGCCTAAGCCTAGTAGAGGCACGGCAAATTGCCGATGAGTTGGGCTTTGACTGGGATAAGTGGATAGATGGATATGTTGACCAAAGATGGCCCGGGACTGACAGCTTTCTACTGCGCCACTGCAACGGGGCGTGTGTCTTTTTGGAACGGATAGAAGCTGGTAATATGACCCGTTGTCTTATTCAGTCCTTTAAGCCATCCGCTTGTAGAGAGTGGAAGCCCAGCTTGTACCGACGGGACTGTCAGGAAGGACTTATTAAGCAGGGAAAACTAAGAATTAGGAAAAAGATGAGTGCACTCGTGGTTCAGGAAACTTAGAGCGCAAAACATTTTACAGAGGTCACCTTTGAAGGCGGCATAGTCAATGCTATGTGTGAGTTACTCCATAGACTGGCCAGGGAGGTACCTGCAGGTCAGGCTATTGTTGAGTTAGGCAGGGGGGCAAGTCCGCGAAGTGGCTGGTTAAAGATTCGGAAGCGCGCAAGAAAAACAAGGCATTCAGCTTCGACTCACAGCAGGAAGACTTGGATGTCGCCACCAGCTTAGGGCGGGACAAAATTCAGAATACACGGGTTTTACGGTTCGAGGCAGGCGAAGACACTGCTTGGAGATGAAAGGGCAAGATGGACCTGTTGTGGCTCAATAATTCGAGCGAGTACGAGGCTTTGAAGAGAATATTACG
>PWVO01000072.1 GCA_003561825.1 Candidatus Woesearchaeota archaeon
CGGTTGTACCACGGTATCTATTCTGTAGGCTTCCATATTTTCGCTCCTTTTGCGTGATTTCAGATGAGTATAACCTGATTACGGGTGAAGACTAACTTTCCCCCCCACCAGGTTGCCCGCGCTCACCGCGTCGTAAAGGGTGAAGGACATCCCGTAGTTGCCGTCGAGGGGCGTTCCGACGTTATCCGCCAGGCGGCCCTGGTAGTTCACCGTCGTCGTGCTAGGGCCGGGGGCGTTGGTGGTCGCCGCGAAGGGCCGCGCCCAGAGAGATTGCGTGGCGATGAGCAGGGCGATCAGGAGCAGCGTCCCGCCGTTGGGGGTGAGCCACGCGAGAACGCGGCGCAGGCGGGCTGATGGCGTGGCAGGTTCCGGTGAAGGGTGTGCTTGCCGGTCGGCGTAACACTGCGTTAACATCTCAGAAAAATACTGTCCAAAGCTCTTGTGTTTATCCATTTTACTGGCTCCTTTCGTAAGGGATTTGCAGAATTAACTCAGGAAACATTTGATAGTGTTTCACGTTGAACGTCAACAAAGGTAGCTTTCTGTGAATCGCCATTGCGGCAATCAAGCAATCGGGGATACTCACGCCATACGCCAGTCGGTAGGCCACCAACAGTTCGTGCGCGGATTGCGCGTCCTGAGCATCCGGCCACACAATGTCGAAGTGTTGGAGAAACACCTGTGTGATGCGTAAGTCTTCTTTATTGCGACAGCCGATCACCAATTCCATAGCTACAGGGCCGGGAATAGCCAGGCTTTGCGCGGCCGCTGCTTGTAACCACGCGCGCGCGGCGGGCAATGCCCGCTGGCAATCAATCAAGACATCCGTATCCAGGAAGATCACGTCTCACGCTCCCACGCGCGGGTTCGTAACTGCCGCGCCAATTCAGGACTGGCGGGTAAATCAGCGCGTTCGCGCCACATTCCAAAGAACTCGGATTCTAGCAGCGCGCCTAAAGTGCTCTCCGTTGACTTGCGTAAGTCTCCGGCCCAATCCTGATGCAAGCTATAACCGTCCGGGCGGTTCTGCTTGGCCAGGATAAATTCGACGAAATCGCGCACTTCCCCACGCAACTCGAAGGGCAATTCTTGGATCAAAGTCTCCAGCGGCTTGGCCTGAGAGAGCGTTTCCGAATTTGCTATGTTCATCACTTCACCTCCAACAAGATGGCTGCTCTAAAACGAACGTGTTGTGTGTACACCATGTCATCTATGACGTAGTGGGCAAGAGTTAGTCAGAAATAGCGAGCGTACAAAAACGGTTTAAGCTTTGCGAAGGTTTCTCAGCCTTCGCCAGGCTTGAAGGCAAACGCCCCCGGCGCACTCGGCTAGACCGAGTTGACGCGCGGGGGCGAGTGTGTTATGCTATGGGTACCGCGGCGCGTCTACGCCGTTGGGTATTGAAGCTCCGTGACGGTGACAACGTCCGGGGCTTTTTGTTTGCGACACCTTCAGTATATAACAGTGTGTAAAAGTGTGCAAGTCAGCAAAGCTAGACTCAGAGCTTTGCTGTGAGGGGCATAATGTACCGCCCGCCGCGATTGCGGCGGGCGGTGGGGTTTCCGGGAGTGCGGGCGGGGGAGTGAGACCGCCGGTGTGGGCCGGGGGCTAGGCGGTGATGTTGCCGGCCCAGGCTGCGGCGTTGCTGCCATCCGGGGCACCGGTATCGACGTAGATGCCCAGGCCGTGCAGGGTGCGGGCCAGGATGTACAGGGCGGCCCCGGCAGAGATGGGGGGATTGCCGATCTCGGGCGGGACGGGGCCGTTCAGTTGGTTGCCCTCCAACCAAAGCCGCGTCACATTGTTATCCTCACACGTCACCTCATACCAACTACATGGCGTATTCCTCTCTAGCCAGCTACCTTTGCTAGTCCAGTTCTGACCATCGGTGGAGTTATACAAGGCCACCAACGCCTCACACTCAGTTTCGGGGATTTGGGTCACATTCGCGCAATCGAAGTCGCTCTGTGGGGCGGCGGGGGCGGCCTGCGTGGTCAGCCCTGCGGGGAGGAGCAGGGTCAGTGACAGGATAAAGTTCGATGATGTGTCAGGGTGTGAACAATGCGCGTGATTCGCTCAGTTGAATAGTGGGCCTTCTATTCGATACAGGGCATCGATATCAAACGTGGGAGACATCGCTGCTGAGGAGAGAGAGGATTTTGCGTAAGTGTGTTCTTTCAGATAGGCGATGTAGATTTTGTTGAAACTGTTTTGGATGGACTATAGGCTTGGAGGCATAGTTTAGCATACATTGAACGTAGGGCAAACGCATCTTTGGGCATTGGTTCATTCGGGCGAAAAACTCCGTTACAAATTCGGGGTCTCCAGGAGTTCCATACGTGACCTCCTGTGAATTGAAAAAGATCGTTGAGGGACTCCGCTTGGGACTCCACTTGGGACTCCAAAAAAATATTTTCCGTTACCGTTACCGTTCCTCTTGTGCGAATCATTCCCGTTTCGTCCGGTCAGGACGGCAGGACGGAGGAACGAGGAACGAGGAACGAGGAACACTATTCACTGTGCCCATTGCCTTTCAAAACTCTGCGCGATTCGCGCGCGGCCCGTAAAGCAAGAGAATCATAAAGCCGCGCCAACCGCCGCCGAATGAATTCGACGGCTGCTATCCAAAACCCGTTAAAACGGGTTAAAAAGCTGTTCAAAAGGGCACCCCCCAGGGCGGTTTAACGCCCTTCGGATGGCA
>PWVO01000205.1 GCA_003561825.1 Candidatus Woesearchaeota archaeon
AACGTTCGATCTTCGATGTCTGTCTGTCCGTCCATCGTTCCTCCTAGGGATACCGAGCCTCAACTTTGCTAGCTTCACGGACTGCATCCGCTCGTGCCTCAGCGGCCTCAATCATCCGTTCGATAGAACGCACGGGTACCACGACCTTGCGGCCAATCCGCATGTGTGGCAGTGTGCCCTCGCGAACCATGCGGTAGGCCAGGCCACGCGAGCACGAAAGAGCGTGTGCTGCCTCTTCAACACTAATTACAAGGCGCTCAGTCACCATCACCTCCCCGCCGGGGTCACTACGTCAAAGATTTCGTCCTCTTTCACGCCGAGTGCCCGTGAGATCGCCCGCCGTGCTCTCGGCCAAGGCTGTCGCTTTCCCGTCTCGAAGTCTGATATAGAGCTATTGGCGAGACCGGACAGGCATGACAGTTGCACCTGCGAGAGGTGCCTCCCGAGTCTGGCTTCTCTGAGTTTGTTCACAACTACCTCCATGCTGTACTTGCTGGGCAACAAAAAGGCGAGCGGGGCATCCCCTACTCGCCTGTGGTTCGTCTTGTGGATTACCGGAGGGCACAAAAAAGGCGCCTCACGGCGCTCTAGGGCGCACTTCGCGCCCTCATCTACATCATATAACACGTTCGATTGTGTTGTCAAGTCCCCGAATCCGCCACCAGAATTGACAGTTGCCTTACCAGTGCCTATTGGGCATGCCAAGTGACCTTGACATCATAACGGGTATATGGTAATGTTTCCACATGGACCCAAGATTTCATTACCCGGACCACGGAAAGCTTGCTTGTCTTGTTGCGCAGCTCAACGAAACTCAGTCGAAGGTTCAGCAACGTCAATTGCTTCAAGAGATCGAACGTGAATTGATAGGCCGAGGATCGGGGGCAGATGTGATCATACAGGGGGCAGCTTGCAACATGCCCGGATGTCAGCATCAAGCGGGCTCAGGGCGTGGCGCCGTCTACTACCCTGGCCTTGTGCATCACACTGACGGCAACCCGGGAAACAACCACTGGCACAACCTTGCTATGGTTTGTCCGTCGTGCCAGGCGCACATCAGGCTTGCTCGATACGGCCCTGCTGAAGTGCAGGAATTGAAGACACGCGGTCTCCGTACTAGCGAGATTGCCAAGAACCTTGGCATAACCCGCGAGCGTATCCGTCAGATACTGCAAGATGCGCCACCACCCGAGGCGTCCTCGGAAAAACACATCAGCCGGCTTGTCGAACAGGCGCAAGCACGGGAGAGACGCGAGATTCAGGAGACGGGCATCAAACGCCGTGTCACGGATCGCCGCACACTGGAGAAACGAATACGTCGCGAGTTGGAGAGGGGTGTGCATTGAGAAGGGCGAGGGGCTACATCAAGAAACGTGGCAATTCGTATCTTGTCGCTGTGTCGCTTCCAGTCGACGTGAAGACGGGCACAAACCCCCGCAAGTGGGAGACAGTGCGTGGTACAAAGGCCGACGCTGAGAAGAGACTCACTGAGCTGTTGCGACTTGCCGATACTGGCAACCTCGCAAACCCGGCCAGGGCCACTATTGGCGCATACCTCGACTCGTGGCTAACCAACTATGCGGTCCCCAATCTGTCACCCAGGACCGTCGAAGGGTACCGAACCATAATCAAGAACCACCTCGGGCCGTCACTCGGACACTACCCGCTGCAGAAGCTAACATCCGCCCGAATCGCCGAATACTACCGTGAGAAACAGGATCACGGACGCAAGGACGGGGCCGGGGGCCTATCGTCAACCACTGTGCGTCAGCATGCGATGGTCCTGCACAAGGCAATGGAGACGGCCATTGAATGGGGCCTGCTGGCACGAAACCCCGCCGACCATGTGAAGATTCCCCGTCCGGCCTTCAAGGAATGGGCGCACTTTGACGAATCAGGAGTCCGCCGGATTCTGGAGGCAAGCCGTGAGCACCCGTCACAGTCCACCTTTCTACACTCCGCCTTTGTGGTGGCAATCGGTACGGGTATGCGCCGGTCAGAGGTCATGGCGCTGCGATGGTGCGACATCGACCTGAAGCGCCGGGCGATCTACGTCACGCGGACGCTGCACAGACTACACACTGGGGAGTATGTGATACGCCCGCCCAAGACAGCCTCGGGCAAGCGCACCATCAAACTGACTCAGGAAGTAGTCGAAGCACTGAGGAAGTTCCGCACCCACAGAGAAACCGAAGCGGTCATGCAGGGCATCAGGCTTAACGATCAAGACCTGGTATTCCTATATGGTGACGGGTCGCATATCCGGCCAGATTACGTCACCTCTATGTGGCGCAAGTACGCCAAGCAATGCAATCTTCAGGGTGTGCGGCTGCACGACGCCCGACATTTCCACGCCACCCTGCTACTCAAGAAAGGCGTGCATCCAAAGATCGTACAGGCTCGTCTCGGTCATGGTTCCGTGAAGGTCACGATGGACATCTACTCACATGCCCTGGACGAAATGCAGGACGCGGCAATCGAAGGTTTCGATGAAGCCGTCTTCGCCGAGCCTGAAGAGAGATAGTGACAAGTTAGTGACAACTGGTAGTTATGTCGTGTAGTCGGAATGGTGAAAGTGGCTGATTTACGAACAAAAAAGAGTGCCGAGGACCAGAGTCGAACTGGTGACACGCGGATTTTCAGTCCGCTGCTCTACCTACTGAGCTACCTCGGCGTGTCCGAAGAATTTAAC
>PWVO01000081.1 GCA_003561825.1 Candidatus Woesearchaeota archaeon
CGCGTACTGGATCCCCTGATCGGAATGATGAACTTCTGGGGCCGAATGCGTGGCCAGCGCCCGCCGGAGAGCGGTCAGGGTCAAGCTGTGGTCCAGACCACGCCCAAGATGCCATCCACGGACACCTCGGGCGAAGACGTCCATAATCACTGCCAGGTAGACGAAACCCCGGTGCAAACGAATGTAGGTGATGTCGCATACCCAGACCTGGTCCGGTCGCACGATGTCCATGTCCAAGACCAGATTTGGGTAGCGAGGAAAGCCGTGCTTGCTGTCGGTTGTCCACTTCTTCTTCTGCTTCTTCTTAGCCTGGATATGCATCAACCGCATCAAACGCCGCACCCGCTTGTGGTTGACTTCCCAACCGTTTCGCTTCAGTTGCTCAGCAATACGCCGATATCCGTAAGTCGGCCAATCAGCAGCCGTCTCCTTGATGGCTTCCTTGAGCTTGGGTTCGTCGGGGCTCTCGGCGGCTTGGTAGTAATAGCTGCTCCGGGCCATTCCAAGGATGTCGCAGGCCACGATGACGGGGTAGTCGCGAGCGAGCATGTCGATTACCTCCCGCTTCCGTTCGACAGATAGGTCAAGATGCTCGAGGCTTTTTTTGACACCGCCAACTCCATGGTGAGCCGGCCGATCATCTGCTCCAACTCAGCGATCCGCTCCTGCTCTCCACTACGACTCCGTTCGGTGGCGAAGATGTCAGGTGCCCGTTCCACAAACTCCGCCCGCCAGCGCGAGAAGACCTGGCGGCTCAGCCGGTGCTCGCGGCAGAGCTCGGCCTGCTGCTTGACGCCGGTCAGCTCTTCCAGTACCACTTGGGCCTTGAACTCGGGTGTGAATCTCCGTCGCTTTGCCATTGTGTTTCCCCCTTCGGACAGATTCTACATGAACTATCGGACCTGTCCAGTTTTCGGGGGTCACTACATGGTCCACACAGACAGTTCTGCTCACGACAAAAGCGGCCTGCAGAGCTTCATAACCAATTGCATCTAGCGTGTCTGAGAGGACGGCCGACACGTTCCCGTTGGCATTCCTGCACTATGCAAATACCGTGGGGGCGTTCCACGTTGTGCAGGTTATTTAGGATGCCCAGCTCGCGGTTTGCAGATCTCCTTGTGTGGCGGCGAGACGCATGTCGGACACGTCAGTGATGTAATCATGGCGTGAGCCGCAAAGTATACGGGGTGTGCTCATTGTGACCGCTCTCGGTGTAGATGAGGATGTAGTACCAGCCTGCAGGACCGTGGTGGACAATCTCATACGGTTCTTGGTGGACCAACTGCACCCGGTTGCTCCCATCGGGTTGAGGCACGCCTTGGAATAGCTGCAGCTGCACGCCCTCTCCCGTGTGACCGGTGAGGGTGACGGTGGTCGGACCTGCCCGTCGGGTGTAGATGCTATAGTAGTCTCTCTCGTCGTCGGGATAGCCGTAGTAGTCGCGGCCCGAGATGAGCGGCCCGTTGGCTTGCTGCCAGGTGTCGTTGGGCTCCACCTCCCACGGGCCTACGAAGTAGCGCACATAGTCTTGCAGGGCCAGCGGCAAGTAGACCTCTATCTCGTGCGACAGAGAGACAACTGACCTGACGGCACTCCAGGGGCCATCGCCGTAGGCGTTACGTCCCTTCACGCGATAGTAGTAGGTCTGGCTGCCCTTATCGGTGAAGTCGTAGGAGGTGGTGGTGGCGTCGAGGGAGAAGCTGACCGCCCCGGTGAAAACGGGGTTAGTCGCCTCCTGCAGGATGAAGGTGTTGACGGCGGGGTAGTCATATCCATAGGACCAGGAGACGGCGTAGCTATCGCCACCATCGGGGTTGGCTATGTCATGAAGTGTCGGTGCGTAGGGAACCACACGCACGGTCGTCGATCTGACGGTGCTCCAGGGGCCCGGTCCGTATTGGTTATGCCCCCGGACACGGTAGTAGTAGGTACCTCCCAACTTCTCCCTGGTCGGATCCTGGATCGTCAGCTGAGTGGCCGCGGTTGAGTATGTGATGGGATCGGTGAACACAGCATCAGTCGCCTCTTGCAGCGTGTAACTAGTGGGAGCCGGGACCCCCGGGTCGTCGTCATCGTAGGACCAGTTGAGTGTGTAACTCACTCTGTGCTGAGGGTTGACAATCTCTGCCAGGGCTGGAGGATCGGGGACTGGATCGGCGTGTATCTCGGCGTGGGCGTTGCATTGTCGCTCAGTATTCGTGATCACACTGTATTGGTCTGTGGTGGGGTCACTACTACCGGGCGCGAGGTAGTGGAAGCCGTGGAGACCCCATGTTTGGTGGCCTCGCTGAGCGACACTCAAGGTGTCTTGCAGCTCGGTGTAGGTTTGAGTCCACGGGGAACCATCGCTGTTGGCGGTAGCAGCCTCGTCGACATCGACAATGCTTCCTGACGGGGAACCATCGACCGACCTCGGGGGCAGCAGAGACAGGATACACAGCAACCAGATGAGTAGGCGAAGCGGCCTGTGTTTTGATGCCATATTCCTCCTTTGCTGTGCAGACAGCTACTCTTGGCCGGTCTTCCCTTCGGTGAAAAAGCTGCGCACTTGAGTCCTGAAGAGCACTACTTGAAGTTACCCCCAAAATATGTACCACCTGGAGCTGTGTTTATTGTGACCCTCTGGCCACCGCGACGGGCCCCTAAGAGCCTGACGTCGTCGCCGCCGTAGGGGCTGTGGGAACTGTGGGC
>PWVO01000120.1 GCA_003561825.1 Candidatus Woesearchaeota archaeon
AGAGTACAAGTTTCCTCCAAGGCTTATGCTTATTACGGAGATGGAATGTGCTTCGGAGTTAACAACGCACCAGTCTATTCCGGCAACAATATCACCCATACTGCAATCACCATTTTTGTCACATACTTTTACTGCAACTATGCCTGCTTCTGGAGCAACTCCTGTATAAGTTGAATGGTTTCCTGCAGCTATGCCTGAGCAATGAGTGCCATGACCACCAATATTATCCTCTTCTGCACTTGTATCCTGGCTTTCATTATTTGGGCAGCAGCCTCCGCTTCCATAATCTGTTATGGAGCAATAGCAATGCTGTGCAACAATCCTGCCCTCAAATGCTGAATGAGATGTGTCAATGCCGCTGTCAAGAACACAGACACTCTGGCTCTGGCCTTTTATGTTCTGGCTGTTTATCTCCATATCCCAGACATCATCTGCCTTAATCTCAGGTACGCTTCCATCTAAAAAGGTTCTCATACGAACAGGAAGATGAACTTCTTCTACAAGAGGATGGTTTTTAAGCTTTTCAAGGCCTGCAAGGGTTATTTCTCCTGAGAAGCCGTTTACTGTTGAGTATTTGTGGTGAAGGATAATGTCTGGCTCCTGGCCTTTTCTTTTAACTGATAAGGAGAAGGGCCTTATAGATTCTTTGGCCAAGATTGAATTCCCATAGGCAATGTCTAATTCAGAAAGCACTGTTTCCTGCCTTCTTGCTATATCTTCTTTTGAATAAGGCAGGCTGTCTTCTCTTGAGGACATTATCTGCTGCCTTGCTCCTGGCTCTTCTTTTAGCATGACTATTACATTTACTTTTTCCTGAGCTTCAAGGGCTTCAAAAACCTCTGGATGGACTCTGGCATTGGCTGAGATGCCTGCAACAGCTAATAGAAATAAGACTATTAAAAGCAAAAAACCTCTTTTTTTCATGTTAAACTTTGGATTATTAGTTAATTATATAAAAAGATTTTTATTCTGCACTTTAAAGTAAGCTAAAATGTACTAGAGATTAAGGCATGAGACTGAAATGATTACCAATAAAACAAGAAAAAAGGCTTTATGTGAAAAAGAGAGGCACTGCAGAGATATTTTTTCAAGGTCTTTGGGGCTTATGTTTTCATTAAGGCCGAAAACCCTTGTTTTCTCTTTCAGGTCAGAGAGGATTGTGCCTTTGCATATGGTTTTTGTTTTTTACCCTATTGATGTTGTTTTTCTGGACAGCAGCATGAAAGTATTGGAGATCAAAGAGGATTTCAGGCCTTTTGCTTTTTTCTGGCCTAAAAAAAAGGCAAGGTATGTGATTGAGCTTCCTGCAGGATCAATAAAAAACACAGAAACAGCAATAGGGGATATTATTGAGATTGAAAGCAAAGAAAAACATATTTAAATGAGGGCATAATCCTTTTTGTTACCGGGGGCGTCGTATAACCTGGCTATTATAGCCGGCTCCAGTAAGTGGAGAGATGAGCCTTATGGCGATGATTATTGAAGAAACCGGCTGATTAGGGTTCGAATCCCTACGTCCCCACTTTCTTTTTTATGCTGATAAAATATTAAAAAACATCTCATGCAAAATATATTTTCGGAAACTATATAAATGGGTGCTTTCTTTTTCCTGCTAAAAGAGGTGATTTTGGATTCCTAAAGATTTTTTCGGGGCTGTTGCAACTCTTGTTGGATGCATTATCGGAGCAGGAATACTCGGAATACCTTATGTTGTCTCAAGATCCGGGTTTTCAGTAGGCTTTTTTTATATTATTTTCATCGGAATTGTTATGCTCTTAATGCATCTTCTTCTCGGAGAAGTGGTTCTCAGGACAAAGCAAAGGCACCAGCTTACAGGGTATTCAGAGAAATATCTTGGAAAAAGAGGCAAGATGATTATGCTTGTCTCTATGATTGTTGCTGGGTATGGCGCTCTTACTGCATACACTATTAAAGTGGGTGATTTCCTTAATGCTATTTTTTCAGGATATTTCGGAGGAAGTGCTTTTTTCTACAGCATTGTTTTTCTGGCTGCTATGGCTATAATTATTTACTTTAATGTTAATGTCATTGCCAAGTCAGAGACTGTTATAGTGGGGCTTCTGATAGGTGTTATAATGCTTATTTTTGCTTATGGGCTTTCTTTTATTTCTCTTGAAAATCTTGCAGGCTATGACCTAAGCTATTTTTTTGCCCCATACGGGGTTATTTTATTTGCTTTTTTGGGTATTTTCGCAATCCCTGAGCTTAAGCAGATTCTCAAGAAGGATCTCAAAAGATTTAAGAAAGCAGTTGTTGTGGGGGGGATTGTTCCTATTGCTGTTTATCTGATGTTCTCATTTATTGTAGTGGGTGTAAGCGGCAAAGAAACAACTGACGGGGCAATTATTGGCCTTGGCAATGCAATTGGCAATGATATGCTCATCTTCGGGATTGTTTTTGGGATTATGGCAATGATGAGCTCTTTTATTATAATTGCTTTTTCTATTAAAAAGATGTATGAGAATGACCTTAGGGTAAAGGCTCCTTTATCATGGGCTGTTACCTGCTCTGTTCCCCTGATTGTTATGCTGATGGGAGCTAAAAGCTTTATAAGGACAATTGGAATAACAGGATCATTGACTGGAGGTATTATATGCATACTTGTTATATTGATGTATGAAAATGCGCAAAAGATTGGTGACAGAAAGCCGGAATATA
>PWVO01000043.1 GCA_003561825.1 Candidatus Woesearchaeota archaeon
AAAAATGGAAAAAAGATTTGAGAACTGGAAAAAGCCCCATATCGAAGAAGGCAAACTAACAAAATGGAACTGGATGGTACAGGGAGTTGAAGGCCTTTCCTTGGGAGAAAAAACAGATATAGGCGCATTCACATACATCAATGCAAAGCACGGCGTTGAAATACAGAGAAATGTCCAGATAGGAAGCCACTGCTCTGTATACAGCTACAGCACAATAGACAGCAAAAAAGGCAAAGTCACATTGAAGGAAAACTGCTGCATAGGCAGCCATTCAACAATCTTGCCAGGAGTTACAATAGGAAAAAACAGCATTATAGGGGCCCACAGCCTTGTAAACAAAGACATCCCTGACAATGTAATAGCCTATGGCGTACCTGCAAAAGTAATCAAAATCTTGGAGCAAGAAAAATGAAAATCCCGTTGTTTAAAACATACTCAGACCAGCATGACATTGATGCAGTCTCAGAAGTAATAAGAAGAGGAACCTATTGGGCAATTGGCCCTGAGATAGAGCAGTTTGAGAAAAAAATAGCAGATTTTATAGAAGTAAAATATGCTCTTGCATTCAATTCAGGAACATCAGCCCTGCATGCGCTTCTTTTGGCCCACAATATAAAAGGAAAAGAAGTCATTGTCCCTTCATTTACATTTATTGCAACAGCAAATGCAGTAGTTCTTGCAGGTGGAATTCCTGTATTTGCAGAGGTTGAGCCAGAGACATTCAGCCTTGAAGCAGAAGACGTAGAGAAAAAAATAACTGAAAAAACAGCAGCAATACTGCCGATGCATTACGGAGGCTTTGTCTCAAGAGACATAGAAAAACTGAGAAAGATTGCAGATAAGCATAATCTGCTTCTTATAGAGGATGCAGCAGAGTCACTTGGATCAGAAAAAAACATGAAGTTGGCAGGCACATTCGGGCACAGCGCCATATTCAGCTTCTGCCAGAACAAAGTTATATCAACAGGAGAAGGGGGAATGGCAGTCACAGAAAGCAAAGAAATTTTTGAAAAATGCAGGCTCTACCGCTCGCACGGTAGGGTTGAGCTTCCTGAAAATTATTTTGACTCATCAGCTGACAATGACTACACACTTGCAGGTTACAATTACAGAATGCCAACCATGAATGCAGCATTGGGCATATCACAGTTTGCTAAAATCAGCAGCATGATTTCAGCCAGAAGAGAAATTGCAGAAAAATACACAAAAGCATTCTCTGAAATAAAGCAGATAAAAACAATGCAGGAAAAAGACTGCATTTCAGTTTACCAGATGTACACAATAACACTTGATTCCCGAAAAATAAGAGACTCCTTGCAGAGTTTTCTTAAAGAGAACAGCATTGCCTCAAAAATATATTTCTTCCCAGTGCATCAGAAGACAGTTTATCAGCATACGAATGCAGAAAATCTATCATTAAGTATAACAGAAGAAATATCAAAAAAAGTGCTGTCAATCCCTGTTTATCCTTCATTAAAAGAAGAAGAAACAGATTTTATTATCCAAAAAATAAGCGAATTTTTCAGAAAAAGGTGAAAAAAATGAATGAGTTCTACAAAGGCAAGACAATACTGGTTACAGGCGGATGCGGGAGCATAGGATCTGAAATAGTAAGAAAGCTTCTGGAATTCAGCCCAAAGGCTATAAGAATAATGGACATAAGCGAGCAGGCCCTTTTTTACTTTCAGCAGGATCTTAACGGCCATAAAAGCCTTAGGTTTTTGGTTGGAGATGTAAGAGACAAAGAAAGGCTGAGGTTTGCCATGAGAAAAGTGGATATAGTTTTTCATGCAGCAGCCCTTAAGCACGTGCCTTTGTGCGAGTACAACCCTTTTGAGGCAGTAAAGACAAATATCCTTGGCGCGCAGAATGTTGTTGAATGCGCAAGAGAAGAAAATGTCGAGAAAGTAGTTGCAATAAGCACAGACAAGGCAGTGAACCCGATAAACACAATGGGCGCCACAAAGCTTCTAGCTGAAAAAATAATATTGGGCGGCAGGGTAGGCCTGTCAAAGACAAAATACTCCTGCGTGAGGTTTGGAAATGTGCTTAACTCAAGCGGGTCAGTAATGCCTATATTCATTAAGCAAATAAATAATGGTGGTCCTGTTACAATAACATCAAAAGAAATGACAAGATTCTTTATGTCAATTGGCCAGGCAGTCAGCCTTGTGCTTAAAGCCGGCCAGATATCAGAAGGAGACGAAATATTTATATTAAAGATGCCTGCACTGAAAATAATTGATCTTGCTGAAGCAATGATAGAAACATTATGCGAGAGCAAAAAGCCTGAGATAGAAATAATTGGCGTAAGGCCCGGGGAAAAGCTTCACGAGAGCCTCATCAGCGAGGAAGAGTCAGGCCACATCACTGACCTTGGCGACATGTATCTGCTTAAGCAGGGCTATTATACCCCTCAGACAGTAGAGCATGGAATAAAAAGGCTGCTCCCCATGCATGAATACAGGTCTGACCGAGCAGATATTCTTAAAAAAGATGAAATAAAGGAAATGCTTTTAAAGCCTTGGATTCTGCATCTGCAAACCAAAAATCTTAATGATCTCTAAAAAATAGATTTTTTGATTGTAGCTATGCTTATTTAATTATCTTTAATTTCAATCTCTTCTTTTAAAAAAGTAAGATAGTTTTCTTTCCATTTGGGATTAAAGTA
>PWVO01000188.1 GCA_003561825.1 Candidatus Woesearchaeota archaeon
CCCAAAAGCTTGAGGATGCCTTGAGCAGGAGAAAGCCTTTCAGGAATTTTAAATGGCTGCTTGAGCAGAATCCAGAGCTTAGGGAAAAATGGTTTGCTTTCAGGGATAAAGAGATTGAAAATGAAGCTGCAGAGTGGCTTTTTGAGCATGACATTGATCTAGAAGACAAGAGCTTTATGCCAGAGATCAGGGAATTAAAACCAGAGGAGGTAAGGTTGCCAGAGGCCTGGGAGGGCTTTGGGCCAGTTGCCTGCATGAGATGCGGCAATAAAGATGGAATAAAAACAAGGTATTTTGAACTGGATGTTTCTAGTGAAAACAGGCTTGCTGACAAAAAGACAAAAAGAATTATGAGTGAGAAATTTAAAATAGAACATTATGGGCATATTGGCGGAGGAGAGAAGGATATCCTGACCTGTTCAGAATGCCCCAAATGCAGATCAAATGATGTTTTTGAGGATTTTTGAGAGAATTGGCATGATTTGGCTTTTTCATCTCTTCTTCTGCTTAATTGAGCAATTTCTTTTCTATTGCAAATATGCTCTTTCAAAATACAGGCCTAAAACAAATAACAGATATGGGCAGAGATCGAATGGCAAAGGAGTGTGCCTGGCTCGATTTTCAGTTTGTTACAGACTTTTTCAATGGTCTGGCTGTGAAAAATCAAGTTTGGAAGGGCCTTTAACCCATAATCATGGCTTCTGTAAATGACAGTTGCAGCTAGCCTGCTTTCTTTGATTTTATAATCAATTAAACACAGACATGGAAGATGATTCTTCAGATCAACATTAGGCTCTATAAGGCTGATGGTCGCTGAATTTGTTTCTGGCTTATTTCTTAATTTTTCTATAACTATCTCCAGCTGATTGATCCCATTATAATTGAAGATTCTTTCATATTCCGGAAAGTCATAATTAGGAATCATGCGGATGTCATATGTGCGCTTAAGCTCATCTATGAAATGCTTATCCTCTGGTGCTGGTTTGCCTATATCCAGGGGATTTTCTATCTCTAAGATAAGATTGGTTATCTCTTTTAAGATCATATCCTCGTGTTTAACTGATTTTCCTTCTGAAGCTATTGCTTTAACTGCCTCTAGCCAAGCCTCAGTTATGTTTTTCTTTTTCATTTTTCAAATAAAAGGCCAATGCCTATGAAACATTCAAGCTGAATCTGCTCTTGTTCAGCTGCCAAATCCTGTAATGCATTCAAGTGTAAGGATAGTTATTAATTTATAAACCTTGTTCTTTCTGGCACCTATCTGTCTGCTGCCAAGCCCAATGAGCTAGATCTGGCTTGAGATTGTACCAAAAGTGTAAACTAATTACGAGATTGCACAGATATTCTGCACCTCCGAAAGGTTTATAATCTATTATTGTTCCTATAATAACATGAAATGGGAAAAGTTTGACAGGGGAGTTTTTTTGCTCAATGTCCTGGGCATTGTTTACAATCCTGAAACCAGAATGATTTTAATTGGAAAAAGGGAAAAAGACCCTTTCATAAGGGAACTCTCCTGGTCATTTCCCGGGGGCAGGCCCGGCTATAAAGAAGATTTAGAGGTTTATCTCAAGCATGAAATAAAAATTAAAACAGGACTGGATGCTAATGTTGATAATATTGTTTTTGCAAAGACTTATCCAGAAAAAAGGGAGTTTCTTTCAATTTATTATTTGTGCACAATTGTGGGTGGGAAAGAAAAGGCAGGAGAAAAATTTGCTGAAATCAAATGGGTAAAGCCAGCAGATGTGCAAAAATACTTTACTACTTCTCTGCATCCGGATCTGTTAGTATATTTGAAGGATTTAGAGGCTTGATTGCCCTGCAGCACTTATAATTTCCTAATAGCAAGCTTGTTCAGAATAGAGAAATAATTCAGCAAGATTGAAAAGATCGGGGCTCTTGCCTGGTCTGAGGTGCCTATGTTATGTTCAAGGTACTTTAGATGGCCATTCTGGATCTTTTCAGGCTCAATGAGGTCAAAGCTTTGCCTTATTTTATAAAAAGAGATGTGTGACAATACATTTTCAATTGTTTTATCATGATGCTTAAATCCCCAGCTAAGTTTTATTTCCTGCCCGGATTTTTCAGCTAATTCGCAGGAAAGTTGCTCAAGCTTCTTTTTATCCTCTTTTGTTACAGAATCTATTAATTTTTTCAGATCCTGATGATAATAATACACTAAGCTTGAATAGATATGCACATCAAAATTCTCTGGAGCCATAAAACAACAATGACTGGATATTTTATAAACTTATCTGAATTTCAGCTCTTCAGAGTATAGCAAAGACACCTTCTGTTAAGTGCAATTGTAAGAGAGGCCTCATGAAAGAAAGCTTTATTAATGCGCTAATTGTACTAAATTTATGGAGAAAAAAACACTTTTAGATTTCATAGCAAAGGCGCACAGGCATACTTATGCTGCATCAAAGGAGGTCAGAAAACAGCATAGGTGCGAACTGCCTATCCAGGAAGGTCATAAGGATTATGAATTTGTAGAAGGAGATTTAAGATATCACGATTCTTATGCAGGAAGTCAATGGGCGCCCGGAAGAGAAGTTGTTTTCTTCCAAGGAAATCCTATTTGGTGCATGGCATATCAAGGGCAGCATAATCAAAAATTTGATGATGCTTTTTTCCAAGAACAAGTGTTTCCATTTTTGAAAAA
>PWVO01000124.1 GCA_003561825.1 Candidatus Woesearchaeota archaeon
TGTCAAACTTTCCGCCTGCATGAAGCTTTGTCATAACAATCTCAAGCGCAGGCCTGTTATATTTTTGGTGAATCTCAGTAGGGATGCCCCTGCCATTGTCAATAACAGTAATTCTTTTGTTTTTATGCACAATAACCTTTATCTCAGTGCAGAAACCAGCAAGAGCCTCGTCAATTGCATTGTCAACTACCTCATAGACCATATGGTGAAGGCCCCTGGCGCCTGTATCCCCAATGTACATGCTTGGCCTTTTTCTCACACCCTCAAGCCCAGTAAGAACCTGAATCTGGTTTGCTCCGTAATCTGTATTTTCTGCCATTTTTAACCTCTTTTGCCTAATCTAAAACATTATAAGCCTTATTTGCACTTAAGAAGAGTTATAAACCTCAGACATAGCATTTTAAAGCATATAATTAGTAACTCTGCGAGCTTTATATAATTTTCGTTTTCAAAGGCCTTTACAGCCCCTGTAACCCCAGAATTCGGGCATTTCAGAGCCCGCATCTTTTTTTCATAATTCCTCTTAAATCTAATTCCAATTAAAAAAATTCAAGAAAAATTTCAGCCTATTCTTTTGCCAGCTTTTCTACAGTAAGAACCCCTTTGTTAGCCCTTATGACCAGCTCGTCTTTTTCATCAAACTTAGTAAGCTTAGTGACAATCTCAGGAAGAAGAAGCCTGTTGCCCCTGAACTCAGAATTAATTATAATTTCCTTAACCTCGTCACTGTTTGGAGTTATCCCAAGATCCTCAAATATCTTGGAAGTGTCCTTTACCTTACCCTTGTCCTTAAGTGATTTTGTCCTATTGAAAAGAAAGCTTGCAATCTTGTCTGCAACATCAATATTAGTCGTGCTTGTTATGCCCTGAAGCCCTGGAGAAAGATTTGCCTCAATAACCAGCGGGCCAAGCTGTGTTTCAAGAATATCAACAGCGCATATCTCAGCCTTTAATGCACGCGCTGTCTTTACAGCGATCTTTTTAGATTTATCATTGAGCACGCAGCTGATGCCAACACCCCCAGAATGTATATTTGCCCTTTTCTCCCCTTTTGTAGCCTTTCTCTTAAAGCTTGCAGCAACCTTGTCTCCTACAACAAGAGCCCTTGTGTCAGTGCCATTTGTCTCAACATATTCCTGAATAATCACCTGGACCTTAAGAGCACTTACAGCATCAAGAAGAGAGCTTGCAGCAGAAAAAGACTCAGCAAACATCACACCCTTGCCGCCAGTTCCTCTTGGAAGCTTAATCACAATAGGAAAATTAACATTCTTCAGCATCTCTTTTGCAGTTTTCACAGTAGGCGCAAAATAAGTCCCTGGCATAGGTATCTTATGTTTCTGCAGCACAAGCTGTGTAAGAAACTTGTCATGCACAATATCAAAAGATTCAGGAGCAATAGGCATATATGCCTTGTCATACAATGCAGTTGTAATAGCAGTAAGAACAAGCGCATACCTGTAAGATCCTTTTGCATATATGCAGTCATAACCGTCAAGCTTATTCTCCTTGTATATAATCTCTATATCCTCTCTGTATGTCCTGACTTCAATATCCTTAATATTAATGCTGTCAACCTTGTCAAAATACTTTCTCATAGCTTCAGCTGTCCGTTTAGAGCTTTCACTTTCCAGGCTTATTATAGCAGCTTTCATCTTTACCTTCGCGCAGCTTTCTTAAGAGGTTTAGAAGGGTCTATTAAAAACTTTCCCTGCCTTAGTATATCCCTTCCAATAAGAATCTTATATTTCATATGCGACCTGTCAGCAAGAGTAAAATTTGAAGTAATCTCCTCCCCGGCAATTATAACAGTAGCTTCAATAGTAGGCCTTAAGCTCACCCCATTAGCTGACCTTATATGCTTAACCTTTACAATCCTGTTGTTCTTGAGCTCAGTAGCAAGCTTAATATCCATTGAGCTGGTTCTTGCCCCAGTATCTATGCGAGCAACAAAATTCTTTTTGTAGTTCCTGCACTTAAGAAGCACAACCTCCCTGCATCCGATTATCTTTCTTTCCTTGACCATATTAAGTAAAGCAATTATATCTGCTGAATATTTATAGCTTTTGTTGCCTTAAATATGGGCCCGGAGGGATTCGAACCCCCGACCTATCGGTTAAGAGCCGATTGCTACTATTGCCCATGGAAAAACCATTCCAGGCTGAGCTACGAGCCCAAATCAAATCCCAGGAAAATATACTTGGTTTAAAAATCTTTGGTTTAAACCCAGAAAAAGATTTATGCCATCTTAAGATCGCCTGTAATCTCATCTACTTTCTTTTCATCAGCAGGCCCAATCCCCACACAGGTAACAGTTCCAGGAGCAATATGAGTTTTTCCAGCATCAGTTATAACAGCAGCAGCAATACCCATATCCTTTGCAAGCTGGTTATACCTCTGAAGATCCATTTCATCATCAGCCTTAAGAACAACCTTTTTCATGCCCTTTGCCCTCCATTTTTTGACAATCTCCTTGTCACACCTTAGAGCAGCCTCAACAGCAGCATGAGCAGCCTGCGCAGCCATTTTCCCCTTTGCCAGCTTTAAATCCTGCCTGACAATAATAACCTGTTTGTATTCCATCTGCAATAAAAACAAAACCTTGCTTTTATACCTTTTCATTTCAGCAATCTTTAAATAAGAGAATCAACAAAAAAAATCAGATGAA
>PWVO01000149.1 GCA_003561825.1 Candidatus Woesearchaeota archaeon
AGCATAAACGCAATTCACGGCCCGCCAATAACCTCATTTGAAGCCCAGGAATACAATTCAGAAGTCAAAAAATGCCTAAGGATATGGCCCCACCAGAACAACACCTGCGGCTTCTTTGTTGCAAAAATCAGAAAAAACAGATAAACTTATTAATAGATTTTAACTACTATAGAGTATGGAAAAATTAAAATGGCCTAGAAAGCTAGTAATTATAAGGCACGGCCAATCAGAGCAGAATGCAGCATTAGACCTATTAGAGGATAATCTGGAAGAATTATTGGAGCAGCAAAAAAAAATAAGAGATGCAGATATTCAGTTAACTGAGATAGGAATATGGCAGGCTCAAGAAACAGGAGCATATCTGGCAGAATATGAGCCCTTTGATATATGCTTCTCGTCCCCATACAGAAGAGCACTTCAGACTTCTGATGAAATAATAAGCAGGTTAGGATATAACTTAACAATTTTTAAGGAAAACAGGCTAAGAGAGAAGGAATTTGGAAGACTGCATGGTTTTAAGGATGATGAGATAAAAAAGAAATATCCAGAAGAATTTGAAGATAGGGAGAGAGACGGAAAATATTGGTACAGGCTCCCAAGAGGAGAAAATTATCCTGATGTGGAAGACAGAGTTCACAGTTTCTTAGACAAGCTTGTTCGTGATTATGGTGGGAAGAATGTTTTAGTTGTTACACACCAAGTCCCGTATAAAATGTTTCGGGCATTGTTTGAACACTTAGATGAAAAAGCTGTTTTAGCCTTAGAAGACACACCAAATTGCGGGATACAGGAATACAGGATAGACACATCTAAGACAGAAGAAGGAAGGCTAAAATTAATTAAATTTGATGATATTGCTTATAAGAGCCAAAGCACTAAAACTTAAGAAAATTTCAAAGTAAAACAAAAATTATTTAACCTCTGGGCCCTTTGTATATACTAAACAGCACAAAAAGGGGGAGTTAAAGACACTGCTTTTAAATGAGCTATGCCTTAAAGCTCAAAATGGACTCAAAAATAAAAAGATTCTACAACTTTGTAAGGCCAATGTCCCAGAAAGAAGGCCACAGCTTCACAGAGCTTTCCTCATTCCTTGAAGCAAAAGACATGAAAAAAATAAAGCACCTAATGAAAAACCGCAGAATAGGAGTATCATTCTCATCCTTGGGCATCTCAGAGAAAATAGGCAATGACATCTCTTTCCCACAGATACACCCGGCATCCGAAGACCCGGAAATACTTGATTTCACAGAAAAGAAAAACTCAGAAGTAAGAGAGCGCATAAACAAAAGAATGTTCAGAACTTTTTCAGAGCATGCATCCTCAGTAATAAAAGACTACATAGCACCAAATATCCTCGGCCTTGAGCTAGCCAAAGAAGCAGCAGCACTGCAGCTCTTTGCAACAGAGCCATTCCACATACTGCTCTTAGGAGACCCAGGCACAGGAAAAACCGAAATACTGAAATCAGTAAGCCAGCTCCATCCAATAACATCACTGGGCTTGGGCTCAGGCACATCAGGCGCAGGCCTTTCAGCAGCAGTAAAAGGCAATGAGATAATGAAAGGCCTTCTTCCAATGGCAGACCAGGGCATCTGCTGCATAGACGAGCTAAACTTAATGAAAAAAGAAGACTACGCAGCACTGTACTCAGCAATGGAAAAAGGCTTCATAACATACGACAAGGCAAACAAGCACTTCCAGCTTGATGCAAGAGTAAGAATAATAGCAACATCAAACCCAAAAGGAGACCGCTTTGTAGGAAACATAATAAGCATACTCAAAAAGCAGATACCATTTGACTCTGCTCTGCTGACAAGATTCCACCTTGTTTTCCTCATAAGAAAGCCAGGAGTAGAGCACTTCTCAAGAATAAGCAGAAAAATAGTAAGCAACGACAAGCTAAGAATAAATGAAAACGACATGAGCTTCATAAAAAACTATGTAGAATACGCAGAAAACATAGATGTAGACTTTCCAAAAGAGCTTGAGCAGAGAGTAGTTGATTTCTCAACACAGCTCAAAAAAGACGAGAAAAAATACCTGATAGAAATATCACCAAGAATAGTAGTAGGCTTAATAAGAATGGCCAAGGCCTCTGCAAGAATGTCCCTAAGAAAAAAGCCTGTTTCTGAAGATCTTGACAAAGCAGAGGAAATAATCAAGTTCGGCCTGCAGATAAAGCGGGAATAAAAAAAATGCAGCCAGAAAAGAACATATATAGTATAGATTATGACATAAGAGAAAACAAGTTTAGAATAATCCTTAAGAAGATAGTGGAAGAGCCAGACCCCAAATGCCTTGAGGAAAACATAAACAATCAGTATGATGCAAAAGAGCTTATACAGGCTATGAGAAGACTTTCAAGTTATCACAGAGAAACCAAATTCTCAAAAAAGACTAACCTTCAGAATCATCTAGGCTTTCCAGAGAGGCTAAGAGGGGATTTATCTGAATATGTTAAGAATCATTCTGGTTTTACTTATAAAAAAAATAAATTTCTTCTTAATTGGACAAATGCATTAGCTTACTACCAAGAGCGTAATCTCAAAAAAGCCTTAGAAGAAGAAAGAAGTGTAAAAAAAAGATACATAGATAGCATAAAAAGCAGGCACAAAAAACTTAGTTTTGAGCGTAAAAAACAAAAGGCCATTAAAAAACAAAA
>PWVO01000058.1 GCA_003561825.1 Candidatus Woesearchaeota archaeon
AGCCTGGGAGAGCGCATGGCTGAAGACCATGGTGTCCGGGATTCAAATTCCCGTCGCCCCATTCATTTAAACAGAAAGCTTATTAATAAGGCATTTTTCTGTATAGGCTATGAAAGAATGTGTTTTTGTTGTCTGCGCCCATTCTGATGACCAGATTCTTGGGCCAGGTGGAACTCTCGCAAAGTACGCTAAGGAGGGCAAGGAAATATTTACTGTCATCTTTTCATACGGCGAAATCTCACATGTATGGTACAAGAAAAAAGTAGGAGTTGAGATAAGGGTAAAAGAGGCACAGGAAGCCGACAAGGTCATTAACGGCTCAGGAGTTGTTTTCTTTGGCGTAAGAGAAGGCAGGTTTATGAAAGATGCTGAGTCAAAGGACATAAAAGAAAGGCTGAAAAAGCTTATTAAGGACAAAAAGCCTTTCAGGATATTTACCCATGTTGTTGATGACGCGCATGATGACCACAGGTCTGTTTACCGCGTTGTAAAGCAGGCTCTTGATGAGATGGATTACAAAGGAGACTTGCTTGGCTTTGATGTTTGGAACATCATTGACCTGAGAAAAAGAGAGATGCCCAAGTTTTATGTTGACATAACTGAAACATTCAGCATCAAGATAGAGGCTCTTAAGTGCTTCAGGAGCCAGAGGATTGCAATGCTTTTCCCCTACCTTGGTGTTTATCTTAACTCATTATCAAATGGATTTAAGAATGACTGCAAGCATGCGGAGAAGTTTTACAAGATAAGATAAAATGAAAAAAAAGCTGCTTATTGCATCAGATGATTTTTTGCCCAGGTGGGACGGGGTTGCTAGGTTTCTGAGCGAGATTCTTGATGGCATTGCTGATGAATATGATGTTACTGTTATTGCTCCAGATTTCCCTGGAAAAGCCCCTGAATTCCCTGATATTAATATTGAAAGAGTTCCCATGTCTAGCATTACCCTGAGCGATTATCCTGTGCCTAAGATTGCTCTTAGTAAGATAATAAGGGGAGTGAAGAAAGCTGAAATAGTCTGGACCCAGAACCTCGGGCCAGTAGGCGTGCCTTCTATTCTTGTTTCAAGGCTTTTCAGGAAGCCCTGCGCTGCTTATATCCACTCTGTTGACTGGGAGCTTTATTATAGGAGCTTGTCTGAAAAAAACATTTTCCGGGGAATTGTTTATTTTATTACTGTTAGGCTTTCCAGGATGTGCTATAATAGGTGCAGCATTCTTATGGTGCCCTGCAAGGGGGTTGCTGATCTTGTTGAAGAGAAAGGGATAAGAACTCCAAAGCATATTGTTCACATGGGCATAAACTCATCTAAGTTTGTTCCTCCTAAAAGCAAAAAAGATGCAAAGCAAAGATTAGGCATCAGCCCAGAGAATATGGTTGTTGGCTACTGCGGCAGGATAGGGAGGGAAAAAGACCTTATTACGCTCTACAGGGCTTTCCTAAGGCTCAGGAGGAAAAAAAAGAATATAAAGATGCTGGTTGTAGGAAAAGGAGTGCATGAGCTTGAAGCTTTGTTCAAGTCAAAAAAAGACATTATTATGATAGACTACACAAACAATGTTGTGCCTTATCTCCAGGCAATGGATGTTTATGTGCTTCCCTCTCTTACTGAAACAACTTCTCTTTCAACAATGGAGGCCATGTCATGCGGAGTTGCTGTTGCTGCAACAAGGGTTGGCTTTGTAAAAGATTACATAAAAGAAGGGGTTAATGGCGTGTTTTTTGAAAAAAGAGACTCTTACGGGCTTTACAAATGCATCTTAAAGATTCTTGAGGACAGCGGGCTCAGGAAAAAGCTCGGAGAGAATGCAAGAAATTACATTGTAAGCAATTACAGCTGGGAAAAGACAACTGAGGCTGTTAAAAAATCCCTGAGTGAGCTTAAATCTTGAGGCTCACTACATTGCTTACGCCGTTTTCTACCATTGATACTCCATAGAGGGTTTCAGCTGCGGTTATTATTGCATCATTGTGCGAGATTACTATATACTGGGCTTTTTCTGAGTATTTTTGTAGGAGGGTGCCGAGCTTCTCTGAATTGTGCTTGTCAAGCGCAGCATCAACCTCGTCAAGAACATAAAATGAAGCTGGTTTGTAGTCCTGTATTGCAAAAATGAATGCCAGCGCAGTAAGGCTTTTTTCCCCCCCCGACAAGGACTGTATGTCCATGAATTTTTTGCTTGTGATCTTTACTTTTATCCTTAGGCCTCCTTCAAACGGGTTTTTTGAATCCTCAAGCACAGTTGATGCTGTGCCTTTTGACGAGAGCTTTGAGAATATGCTCCTGAAGTTTTCGTTTATTGCATCGTAAGTGACCATGAAAAGCTCTTTTTTCTTGTCTTCTACCTGGTCTATCATTGAGATAACTTCTTTCTTCTCTTTTTCAAGCATTGCTTTCTTTTCAATCAGCTTGTTGTACTCCAGCTCTATCCTGTCATAAACCTCAAGTGCTTTCATGTTTACTGCCCCAAAGCCTGTAATCATTTTTTCATATTTTTCTATCTCGCTTTTCAGGCTTTCTTCTGTCTTTCCCCTGAGTATCTCAACATCGCTGTACTGCTCAAACTCTGCCTCAAGCCCTGAAAGCTGAGCCTTAAGCTCAACATTCTTCATTGAGAAGTTGTTCATCCTTGTCTCTGTTGTCCTGCTCTGG
>PWVO01000008.1 GCA_003561825.1 Candidatus Woesearchaeota archaeon
AATGCTTCTTAAGCCGGGGTCCTTAATGTACATATCAGAATTCACCCAGAACTCGTCAAGCTTCTCAGGAGAAACTTTATCTTCATACTTAAGCGCCTGAAACACCATCTCCAGCTTGTCAATCTGCTTCAAGAACCTTGATATAGGAGTTTCTTGTTTAAGGTACTCCAAAGCAAGCACCTTAAGCTCTTCGGGCAAATTAAGCATGTTATTAATAGCCTCTTGCTCATTAAGAAACTTCATCTCTTTTTTTTCAGAGTTGAAATTAACGCCCTGTTCCCATATAACATCACCTATCTTCACTTCCCCAATCTCATGGAAAATAGCCATCTTTACAAGCTTGTTCCTGTCAACATCATTTGGGAGAGGCAAAATTAGTGATAAAAGAGCAACACCATAGCTGTGTTCAGAAACACTCTCAACATAAGGAACACCTTTCTTGACCCAGCCAGCTCTTTTTATTGACTTAAGCTTTATCGCTAGATTGTAAGTATTTATCACGTCAATTCCTGTATATTTATTTGAATCTTTTAACGAGGCCATCTTAACCTTTATAAATTAACCATGAAAAAGATTATACTTATAAACTTGTTGATTTAATGATGATTTTGCTTTAACAGGCAAAAATATTTAAGCCATCATTATCATTAGAATTCAAATGCCGGGTTGGCGGAATCTGGCCTAACGCGCTCGCCTCGAAAGCGAGTGCCCTCCGGGGCATCCAGGTTCAAATCCTGGGCCCGGCGTTATCAAAAAATTTATAAATTTTTTTATTCGTAAATTATCAATGGGCCTGCTCAAATACCTGGAATTAAATTCAGCCAAAAAATTCTATGCAGACAATCCCCATGACAGGCTTTTCCTTGATGTTATTTCTATACTTAATCAAATCTGCGAAAAATCACCTGAAGACGTATTTAAGTCAGTTAACCTCATAGATGAAAAAAAATACCCTGCAAGAATAGTAAGGCGGCCGGATTTAATAGCCATAACAGGCTCTGATCTTTATGTTATTGAATGCAAATCCACTCGCAATGAATGGAACATTGATAGAACAAAAGAAAGAATAAATGAGCAGCTTACTGACGCAAGAGATTTCTTTAAAGAAAATTTTGACATATCAGCACAATGCATCGGCGCTTACCGGACTTGGAAGGAAAAAGAAATAAGCTACTATCCTTTCTGGTAAAAAAATGTGCCGCCGGTGGGATCTGAACCCACGACCTCTACGTGCCTCAGTTAGATGAGTTAATCATCGGGCAAGCCCTCATCGCTCAAACATATGAGCGTAGCGCTCTAACCAGGCTGAGCTACAGCGGCGTGAAAATAAGAATTAGCCCGTTCTTTTTAAGCATTTCCATTCCTGCAGAAAAATCACTTGATCCTGAGCGCCTCAAGATTCTTTGGAGCAGCAGTCTCTATCCTGTTAACCTTGTGCAAAGAGCTCGCAAGGTCAAGGCATCTCGAGCTTTCGCCGTGGTTCACAATAACCTTCTTTGGCTTAGGGTCGCACTTATAGACAAAATTCATCAGCTGCTTTCTCCCGCTGTGGCCAGTAAAGCCCTCAATAGTGTGAATCTCCATCTTAACCTCATTGATTTCTTTGCTTCCCTCTACAGAAAAAGACTTTTCTCCCCTCTGAATTCTTCTTCCAAGAGAGCCCTCTCCCTGATAGCACACAAAAAGCAGAGTGTTTTTAGGATTATCAGCCAGATGCCTTAAATACTCGACAGAAGGCCCGCCAACAAGCATCCCTGATGTTGCAAGAATAACACACGAGCCAGTTTCCTCAATAACCTCCTGCCTCTCCTTCTTTGAGCCAATTCTCTTGAAAATATCAGACAAGAAAGGGTTTAAGTCCTTATGAAATATCATCTTCCTCACAGAGCTTTTCAGAAACTCAGGGTATGCAGTATGAATAGCAGTTATGTCCCATACACTTCCGTCAATAAAAACAGGAATCTTCTCAATCTCCCCCTTCCTGATAAGCCCTTCAACAATCAGCAGAACCTCCTGAGCCCTCCCAGACCCAAGAACAGGAATAAGCACCTTTCCCCCTCTTTTGATAGTGTTCTTAATTATATCCCTAAAGTCATCATCACATTCTTTTATAGGGGGGAGCACATTATCCCTGCCCCCGTAAGTGCCCTCTATCATAAGAGTCTCAAGCCTTGGAAAGCTTGTTTCAGCAGCATCAAGAAGATGAGTCTTCCCGAACTTCATGTCTGCTGTATAAAGCAGGTTATGCAGCCCATTCCCAATATGAAGATGAACCATTGAAGACCCTAGAATATGACCTGCATTATAAAGAGTAATCCTCACATCAGGAGTAATGTCACTCACTTCATTATAATCAAGGCATATGGTGTGCTTAACCATCTCCTTAATATCATCTGTTGTAAAAATGGGCTCCTTGCCATTAGACCTCATAATCTTCACATAATCCAGAAGCAAAAGAGCAGAAACATCTCTCGTCGGAGCTGTGCAGTAAACAGGCCCCCTGTACCCAAACTTAAAAAGATAAGGCACAAAGCCGCAGTGGTCAAGATGAGAGTGGCTTATTATAATTGCATCAATATCCTTAATATCAAACTCAGGAGCCTCAAGCATAGGATAAGCCTCCCTTTCGCTAGCAACATTGACACCGCAGTCAAGAAGAACCCTTGACTCAGGAGTCTGCAATAAAAGACACGACCTGCCTACCTCCCTTGCCCCGCCAAGATAACTTACCCTAATCCACTCATTTTTCTTTTCCCTTATCCAGCCGTCGTAAATCCTGTGGCCTATCTTGTCAAGAAACTTCCTCCTGTAATCAGAATGCTGGTACAAAACACCCCTGATATTTTCAATCAGCTGCGACCTTATTGCAGGCTTTCTCCTTATAATAGGAACCCATAAGGTTTTCTGCCTTATATCCCTCAGAATCTCACCTTTCTTGCCAATAGCAATTCCAGGCTTTTCAGCCTCAATAATAACCCTCGACCTCTGCGGGTCAAAAATAACCTTGTCAACACCTGCATCCTCAGGAATGACCCCCCTTATCATCTTCTCTGCATCTTCCACATCAAGGGTAATAGCCGGGTCAGGCCTAAGCTCAACCCTCTTCTTGATGTCATGCACAATCTTTCTGATAGCCCCATTATTGTCAAGAAAAAAATCCTTCTCTTTAGTATAAAGGACAATATTTGCCCCCTCAAAGCATGCATCACTTATCTTAGTTTCATCTAACTTGCTTAAAATTTCTCTAATTATCGGATTGTTCATTAAAAAAACACCTATATAACACGAAAAGAAAATTACTTGATTATTGTGTTAAGCTCCTTCTCAAGAACCTTAACAACACCCTGGCTTGTTATCTTAATAACATCAATGCCATTCCCCGATGCTGTGTCTCTTTGCATTGCCGCATTAACGCACTTAACTGCAAGCTTAACCCCGTCATCAGTTTTCATGTTCTCATCATACAAAGTTTCAAGAACACCATAAACCATAACAGACCCAGAACCGGAAGCTATAAACTTATCATTCTTTGTAAGTGACCCGTCAGGATAAATATCATAAAGGTGAAACCCCTCGCTGTCTTTTCCTGCAAAAACAAAATGAGAAAGCCCTGGAATCATAGAAAGCTTCCTTATATTAGAGTAAACAAGTCCCGAAAGCAGGTTAACTGCCTCCTTTACATTGACCTTTCTCTCAGTCCTCACAGACTTGAGGCTCAGCTCAGCCCTGAGAAGCTTTATCATTAGCTGGACATCTGATACAGTTCCAGCAGTTGTAAGAGCCATACTGTCATTTATCTCATAAATCTTCTGGGCTTTCTTGTCAACAATAAGGTTTCCTGCAGTAGCTCTCCTGTCTGCAGCAAGAACAATGCCGTCTTTGCACACTATTCCAACTGTTGTTGTTCCGGTTTTAACAAAGTCTTTTTCCATCTGATTTCCTCTCAAACTAGAACTTCTAGAATTAATTTAACCTTATAAACAACAGGACATATTTAAATCTTACGATTTTTTTTGCGAAAAACAGCAATTTTTAGCAAAACAAGCCTTTTTGCCCTCAAGGCACATAATAGCCTCTCCAACAAGAAAAACAGATCCAGTAACAACAATAAGGTCCCTTTTATTGCATATCTCTCTAGCATAATCAATAGCCTCGCAAAGCCTGCTGGCTGCATAGGCTCCCTCAAAATGCGCAGCAACCTCTTCAGGGCTTCTTGCACCATTAACATCAGCCATAGTAGCAATAACACTCTTTGCCTTAAGCACCTTAAGCTTATTAGACATAGCCTTCAGGTTCTTGTCTTTCATCACACCAAAAACAAGAATAAGTGACTCATAGCTAATCTCACTTAAAGACCTTGCCAAAGCACTTATTCCGTCAGAATTATGCGCGCAGTCAAGCAAGAGATTTTCCCTGAAAAAATCAAACCTTCCCGGCCATCTTGCCTTCTCAAGCCCCCTCCTTACAGCATCCTCGGCAATACCAATAACATCAAGAACAGCAGCAGCAACAGCAGCATTCTCACTTTGATAGCTGCCCCTAAGCCCAAGCTTAAAGCTGCAGGAATTCTTTGCAACAACAAGCCTTGCCCCCTTTTCCTCAGCAGCTTTCCTCACAGCCAAAAGCCCCCTGCCTTTTGCCCCAGTCACAACAACACCATTCTCCTTAATAATCCCTGATTTCTCTCCTGCAATCTCAGCAATAGTCCTGCCAAGCACATCAGTATGCTCAAGGCCGATATTAGTAATAGCAGAAACCAAAGGCATCCCAACATTAGTTGCATCAAGCCTGCCCCCCATCCCTGCCTCAAGAACAGCATAATCAACTTTCCTCTCATTAAAATAAACAAAAGCAATAACAGTCATTGTCTCAAAAAAAGTAAGGTCAATCCCGCTTTCTTCCTGAGTCTTTAGAACCCTCTCAGCAATCCCCTCAAGCTCATCATCAGAAATCTCCTTCCCATTAACCTTAACCCTTTCATTAACCCTCACTAGATGAGGAGAAGTGTAAAGCCCAACATCAAGCCCTGCCTCAACAAGGCACGAGCTAATCATCGAGCATACAGATCCCTTCCCGTTTGTTCCTGCAACATGGATTATCTTAAGCCTTTTTTCAGGATTCCCAATAAGCTTAAGAAACCTCCTTATGTTCTCAAGCCCGAACTTCTTTGATCTCCTTTCAAGAGAAAGAATCTCAGCAACAGATTTAGTAGTAAGCTTAGTAATCTCCATCTCTTCTCCCAGCAAAAATCAAATCCCCGGGTAAAGAGGATATCTCCTGCACATCTCAAGAACCTCCTCTTTCACCCTGGCATGAATGCTTCTGTCATTAATATTGCTGATAACCTTATTAATCAAGCCAGCAACAGCCTTCATATCATCATCTTTAAAGCCCCTCGTAGTAACAGCAGGGCTGCCCAGCCTTATCCCGCTGGGGTCAAAAGGGCTTCTCTTGTCAAAAGGAACCATATTCTTGTTGCATGTAATCCCTGCCCTGTCAAGAGCAGTCTCAGCCTCCTTGCCAGCAACACCCTTGCTTGAAAGGTCAACAAGAACAAGATGATTATCAGTCCCATTGCTCACGAGCCTGAAGCCATTCTCCATAAGGCCCTCAGCAAGAGCCTTGGCATTCTTAAGCACCTGCTCTATATAATCCCTGAACTCAGGCTTAAGAGCCTCCCCAAAAGCAACAGCCTTTGCAGCAATTACATGGTCAAGAGGCCCTCCCTGCATTCCCGGAAAAACAGCAGAGTCAATCATCCCTGCAAGATTCTTTTTAGAATCAGGATGGAATTTTTCCCTGAGCCTGTCCTCCTTAGTGCTAAGAATAATCGCCCCCCTTGGCCCCCTCAAAGTCTTGTGCGTAGTAGTAGTCACAACATCACAATAAGGAAAAGGCATCATATGCTTCCTTGCAGCAACAATCCCGGCAAAATGCGCAATATCAGCCATAAGGTAAGCCCCAGACTCGTCAGCTATCTCTCTGAATTCCCTGAAGTCAATCCTTCTCGGATATGCACTGTAGCCTGCAAGAATGATCTTAGGCTTCTCCTTTAGAGCAGCCTTCCTAACATCATCCATGTCAAGAATCCCGTTTTCCGGTGAAACACCATAAGAAACAAAATTATAAAACCTGCCAGAAAAATTAACCGGGCTTCCGTGGGTAAGATGCCCGCCGTGCGCAAGATCCATGCCAAGAACCTTGTCACCAAGATTCATCAGCGAGAAATAAACCTCCATATTAGCCTGGCTCCCTGAATGAGGCTGCACATTAGCATGCTCAGCGTCAAAAAGAAGCTTAGCCCTTTCAATAGCAATCTTCTCAGAGACATCAATAAACTCATTCCCGCCATAGTATCTCCTGTCAGGATAGCCCTCAGAATACTTGTTGGTAAGCCATGTTCCCATAGCCTGCATCACAGGCACACTGACAAAATTCTCAGAAGCAATAAGCTCAACACTCTCTCTCTGCCTCTTAAGCTCGCTCTTAACAGCACCTGCTATAATATGGTCGCTTTTTTCAAGCTCCTCAAGATTAATCATTTCAACACCCCCGAAAAATATCTTCCTGTTTCTTTTCAGAAAAACAGATAGTATAAATACTTTCTCATGCGTTTTCCCTTTTCCACCAAAAGATTTATATAAAAAAGCCCAATTTTCCAAAACAAATGAGCAAAAAAAAAGAAGAAGCAGCAAAACAGGAAGCACTGAACCAGCAGATAACCCGAATGAAGCTTCCTAGGGGAAACCAGGTATTTGGCATACTTGAGCAGAGGCTTGGCGCAAGCAGGAACAAAGTAAGGTGCCTAGATGGAAAAACAAGAATATGCAGGATCCCAGGCAGGCTAAAGAGAAGGCTTTGGGTAAGGCAGGGAGACCTTGTCATAGTAGAGCCATGGGAGTTTGGCGGAGAGGAAAAAGGCGATATCATATACAAGTACAGGCCTGTCCAGGTAAGCTGGATAAGAAAAAAAGGCTACATAAAAGAGCTTGACACATTAGATGAGTTTTAAGGTAAAATATTCTGTGATAGTTGGTTTTTGACATCACCACTCTACAATAAAAATGTTTAAATACAAATCATTCTTGTAATTTTTTATGAAACTGAAATACACGGCAGCAATAATCCTTGTATTAGCAGTGCTTGGCGGACTAGCCTTTATTGCTCTCAGTCCAGAGCAGATATTTTTTGGAAATATATTGGCAATCTCATCCTTCTTTGTCCTCGGCCTTTCAGCAGCCTATCTCTTATACAGAGAAAAGCAGCCAGTATGGGCAATGCTTATGTTCTTTTTTTCAGCCAGCCTCATACATTCAACTTACCTTTTTTTCAGTTTTCAGAGCCAGGCATCATTTGTTTACCTTATGCTAACTTCAATAATCGGCTTTGTTTACTCAGTTGACAGCATCCCAAAACAATCAACACCAGCCAAATTAAAAAATGTGCCAGACACATTGCCGGAACTTCCTTCTCTTGATGAGCCAGAGATAATTGTTGAAAAGCTGCTGCCCTCAGAAGACACAGAAAAAGAACAAGAGCAAAAACAGCCAGAGAGCTATGTTGCCAGCAGAAAAGGCACAAAATACCATGCAGCAGAGTGCAGATGGGCATTGAAAATTCTTTCCAAAAGGAGAATCTCTTTCCAGTCAGCTAAAGAGGCACAGGATGAGGGCCTTAAGCCATGCACATGCGTGCAATTTAGCTCTTAAGAAAAGCAGCAATGAGAAAAACAGCTCCAAGAGTTATTCCAATATCCCCAATATTAAACACCGGCCAGAAGCTGAAGTCAATAAAATCAACAACATAACCAAGAAAAATCCTGTCAGAAAAATTTGAAATAGTCCCTCCCACAGCAAGCCCAACACCAAGCCCCTTGTTCTTTGTTTCAGGAATCCTGTCATAAAAATACATAATCAGCCCCACAACAATAAGAGAAAACCATGCAAGCAGCTGTGCATGGCCCTGCAGAATCCCAAACCCAGCCCCATAATTCTTTACAAAAGCAATATCCAGGAACCCGTTTATCAGAGAAACAGAAGACCCTTCCTGCATATAGATCCTTACAGCAAGCTTCACAATCTGGTCAGCAAAAAAAACAAAAAATGCAAAAAAAGCAAAATTAATGTAATTGCTTCTAATAGCCTGTTCTTTCAGCTTGCTCATTGTTCAGCTATTCTTTCAAGGTTTGCAACCCTTCTGTCAAGGTTCTCAAGCATAAGCTTTATAGTGTCAAGCTTTGCAGAAATAAGCTCCATCTCCTTGCTTGAGCTCAGCTCTCTCTGCTGAGAAAAACCCCCCATCGATGAAGGGCTTTGAAAGCTCTCCTGCTGCTGAAACCCTGGATTTTCATACCTTGACCCCCTGTATCCTTTGCTTTCAATCTGCCCGCTCTCAAACCCAAGATAATTCTCATTGTCCTGAAACCCAGAGTCAGAGAAAACCTCCTGGGGATCCCTTTGCTCTTCCTTTTTTTTCCTTCCAAAATTAATCTTGTCAAAAAACCCGATCTCAAACACCTCCTTCCCTAGCTTTTTCAATCATATCGTCTTTTACTCGTTCAACCCTGCTCTCTAATAAAGAAACAGGCACAAGCCTTATAATCTTAAAGACAATAGTCTCAGGATAAATAGCAATATTCCCCCTGCTGTACTCAGTAAGAATAAACAGCCCAGTGTTGATTTTAAGCTTATCCTCAAACAAAGTGCTGAAAACATAAGAGTTAAACTCCTTATTGTCATCAGTCAGGCCAAAACTTGCCCCTGTATTTCTCTCAAAATAAGAGATTGAATTATCCTGCCTGATAGATGAAAAAAGAACATCTCCCGGCACATCATTGCCGAAAAAATCAATGCTGCCCACAGGCCTGATTGCATCAGCCTTAACAATAAAAGCCCTGTAATTATCTCCCACAATCTCCCTGAAATTCTTTTCCTCATAAAGACTGTTAAAATATTCAACCCTCTTGCTATTTAAAAACTCAGGCATTTCCCCGCTTCCCTTGTCAATAAAGCCAGCAATAATCTCATCACCATCAGCAAGAAGAATAGTCTTAGGCTCATTCTCAAGCCCCTCCCTAAGCTCTGCAATGTCCCTGTAGCTAAAAAAAGCAACAATCCCTGCAATAAGCAGAATAAGCAGTGAAACAATAAACATAGCCTTGGCAACAGTCTTCACAACCTTAAATATTATAAAAATTGCAACAATAATTGCAGCAATAACAACAATAGCAGTAAAATCAACCATTTTGCACCTCTTTTATCAGCAATATGCTTAATTGGAACCAGATTTATTTAAAGCTTTTTATTTTTAATGAAATCCGCGAGAGGATCATCTTTCCCATAAGGCTTTTTGCTGTAATGCCTCTTGCCATGCTCAACAATAAGCGCATGAAACTCATTAAAAACCTTAGAGTCCTTGTCAAGAGACAGCATAAAAACCCTCTGCACCTCATCATAAGAACTTCTCTCATCTATAATCCCAAGATTAGAAAACATCCTTAAAGTATAAGCATCAACAACAAAAACAGGCCTCTTAAAAGCATAAAGCAGAATAGAGTCAGCGGTCTCAGGCCCAATCCCCCTAATCCCAAGAAAAAGCTCCCTCAGCTCCCCGGTTTCTTTTCTGTCAAGCTCCCTTATAGGATTTTTCCAGAGAAAATCAGCCACTAGCTTAATTCTTTCAGCCTTTTGGTTATAATACCCAGAGCTCCTGACAGCATCAGCAATCTCCCTGCATTTAGCCAGCTTCAGCTTCTTCAGGTTAATCATCCCCCTCTTGTTAAGCTCGCAGACAGCCATCTCAGCATTCTTCCAGCTTGTGTTCTGCGCAAGAATAGCCCCCAGAATAATCTCAAGCCTCTGCTTCTCGCTTTTAGCAGCAAGCCCGTAAACAGGCATCGCATCCCCCCTGCACGAAACAGGAGTCACAGGCCACCATCCTCTCGAACCATAAAGCCCGTAAAGAAAATCATAAACCTCTTTAACAGCATTCATAGCAAACCACAAAAAAAGAAAAACACAGTTAACTTAAAAACCTTTTCAGGCAAAAAAGAAAAATAACAGCAAACATTCAGAAATCTAATAGAAATAATTATAAATAATCCCTGATTAGCATCAAAAATGCCGCAAAAATACAATTTCACTAAAATTGAAAAAGAAATACTCAGCCTCTGGAAAAAAAACAAGGAAAAGCTGGATAAGTCATTCTCAGAAGAAACAGGAGATAAAAAGCTTTTCTCATGGCTAGAGGGCCCACCAACAGCAAATGCCCCTCCGGGCCTGCACCAT
>PWVO01000156.1 GCA_003561825.1 Candidatus Woesearchaeota archaeon
CGAGATCAAAAAAATTGATACCGATTACTTTGTTGAAGAGTAGTTAAAAAAGCAAACAATCCTAGCATAGAAAAGCATGGAGGAATTAGACTTGTCATTGGAACATTTCGGCTTTCGGTTTCAGAAAAACAGCGCCCATACAGCACGCACCATAATGCTGGATGATTTGTCTTTACTGCTGGATCATGTTAGCGGGACGAATAGTTCCAGGGAAGATTACCTGAAAGCGATAATGGAGAACAACTGCCTGGGAAAACGTTCTGTGCGCACGCGGATACTTAGCGCCAGGCACTTAACCAGCCTTTACGCCCTTGATCCATCACTGTTACTTTTTCGCTCTCTTCGCTATTTTTGGTCCAGAGATGAAAAAGGGCGACCTCTCCTGGCCCTTCTTTGTGCCTTTGCAAGAGATACGGTCCTGCGGATGAGTGCGCCGATGATATTAAAGCAACCTGAAGGGACAATCGTCAGCCGCATGGCCATGGAGGAATTTATAAATAACCTTGACCCGGGACGCTTCAGCAAAGCCACGTTGAAGTCAACGGCTCAAAACATAAATGCAACCTGGACCCGCTCCGGCCACCTGCAAGGCCGCGCGAAAAAGGTTCGCGTAAAGGCGAAGGCCACAGCAGGCCCTGTTTCCTACGCCCTGCTGCTGGGATACTTAAGCGGCAAGCGCGGCGAGAGCCTTTTCCAAAGCGAATACATGCACCTTCTCGACTGTGCAGAAGAATTTTCCATGGAACTGGCTACAGAAGCATCCCGCCGCGGCTGGATAATATTCAAGCGCATTAATACTGTTATGGAAGTAACTTTCCCCAACTTGCTAGCGGCGGAAGAACTGAGGTGGGTGCATGAGCAAAATAGATAAACTGCTTAATAACTACAAAAGACACATCTCCATACCATGGCAGCAGGCCGCGCCTGCCCAGCGGGTTATTTTTTGCGTCTACAACGAAAATGATGAGCGCAAGCTCCGCGCCAAGATCGATGAATTTGAGCTGGCCACCAGGGAAGCGGGATGCGGCTGGGCCGTTTTCGACCTGACAGATACCTTTGCAGACTGGCTTTCCGCCCAGCGTTATGCCAAAAAGTACTTCCAGCAACCGCAACTTTTGTCCATGCTCCTGCCCAACTACCTCACCTATATCACCGGTCATTTCGAGCGCTTCCTGGAAGGATTTAAGGCCGGCAGCAATACAGTGGTCGCCCTCAAGGGAGTAGGCTCGCTCTTCGGTTTATTAAAAGTGAAAGAAGTCGTTGACAGCCTGGCGCCGCTGGTCCCCGGAAGACTACTGGTCTTTTTTCCCGGAAGCTACGAGCAAAACAACTACAGGTTGCTGGACGGGTACGACGGCTGGAATTACCTCGCTGTGCCGATTACAGCGAATAAGGAGTTCTAAAGGAGTGGTTTTACATGATAAACCGGGAAATATACTCAAAAGATCCGTCAACCCGGAAACTGGTAAACGAAGGGGTAGCCAATGTCAACTACGAGCAGACCCGCCAGGCCCTGGAGGTGCTCCGCTACGAGCTGGAGACCTTTGTCTGCGAAGGCCAGTACGAAAAGGGGCTGTATCATATCCTGGACTCCTACTTGAAGGACATTACCAGGCCGCAGCAGCAGGCCGTCTGGGTAAGCGGCTTTTACGGCTCCGGCAAATCCCACCTGGTAAAGATTATGCGCGCCCTCTGGGTCGATACGAAATTTGAAGACGGGGCTACGGCCCGCGGCATTGCCAGCCTCCCGCAAAACATTCGCGACGCGCTGAAAGAACTCAGCACCCAGGCCAAGCGGCACGGGGGACTGCACGCCGCTTCCGGCACCCTGGGGGCCGCTGCCAGCGGGAGTGTTCGCCTGGCACTGCTGCGCATAGTCTTCCAGTCATGCGGCCTGCCGGAACAATATCCCGTGGCCCGGTTCGTCATGTGGTTGAAAAAAGAGGGTATCTACGATGAGGTGCGCCACCGGGTGGAGCAAAGCGGCTTCAACTGGCAGGAAGAGCTGGATAACTTCTACGTAGCTGAAGGGCTGCACGAAGCCCTCGTCGGGGCCAAGCCCAACCTCTTTTCTTCAACTGAAACCTGCGTGGAAACCCTCAATAACCTCTACCCTTACGTGCAGGATGTCAGCAACGATGAAATGGTCAAAACCATCCGCCAGGCTCTCACCCGGGATAACAAATTCCCTTTGACCCTCATCGTGCTGGACGAGGTCCAGCAGTATATTGGAGACAGCAGCCAGCGCTCCATGGATGTACAGGAAATGGTGGAGGCCTGCTGCAAAAATATCGGCGGGAAGCTGCTCTTTATTGGCACCGGGCAGACCGCCGTAACCGGAACGGCAAACTTGAAAAAACTGGCCGGGCGGTTTACCCGCCGCATCGAGCTCTCCGATGCCGATGTGGAAGCGGTCATCCGCCAGGTTATCCTGGCCAAAAAACCCGGGGCCCTTGCGCCTGTCGAACAGGTCATGCAAGACAACCTGGGGGAAATATCCAGGCACCTTTCCGGAACCACCATCGGCCACCACCCGGACGATGTCCATTATTTTGCCCAGGACTACCCCGTTCTTCCCGTCCGCCGCCGCTTCTGGGAAAACACCCTGCGGGTGCTGGACCCGACCGGCACGGAGAGCCAAC
>PWVO01000101.1 GCA_003561825.1 Candidatus Woesearchaeota archaeon
CCATTAGGCTTGTTGCCAATAACAATAACATCAGCCCCAAGCTCCTCAAAAATAGCAGGGCTTATCTTATAAGCAGCCCCATTCGCGCAGTCAAGAACAACCTTAAGCCCTTTAAGGGAAATATTATCAACAGAATTCTTTGCAAACTCAATATACCTGCCCTGTGCATCATCAATCCTCTTGGCCTTCCCAACCTTATCGCCGGTAATATGGCTGCAGTCAACACCCTCAAAAAACCTCCTTTCAATCTCTTCCTCAACATCATCAGAAAGCTTGAAGCCTTTGCTGTCAAAAAACTTAATCCCATTGTCCTCAGCAGGATTATGCGAGGCAGATATCATAATCCCGGCATCAGCAGCAAAAGACTTTGCAAGATGAGCAACAGCAGGAGTAGGCACAGGCCCAACCAAAAGCACATCCACACCCATAGACAGCAATCCAGAAGCAAGAGCATTCTCAATAAGATAACCTGAAATCCTGGTATCCTTTCCAATAACAACCTTATGCCTCTTCTTGCCATTAAGCAAAACACTGGCAAAAGCCATACCAACACGCAAAGCAGTCTCTGCATTCATAGGAAAAACATTAGCTTTTCCCCTTATCCCGTCTGTTCCAAAAAGCTTTCTCATTTTATCACCCTATTTCACAGTTACTGATTTAGCAAGATTCCTCGGCCTGTCAGGATTGCAGCCCCTCTTGACAGCAAGAAAATAAGCCAGCATCTGAAGAGGAATAATCCTAGTCACAGCATCCATAGCCTCAATCTCAGGCACCTCAATAAAAAAATCATACACCTTATTCTCCTTAGAGTCAATCCCAATAATATAGCCCCCCCTTGACTTAATCTCAAGAGCATTATTAATAATATCCTTCCTAGTCTCATCATTTGCAACAACAATAACAGGAACTCCCTCCTCAATCAGAGCAAGAGTGCCGTGCTTAAGCTCACCCCCTGCAAGCCCCTCAGCATGAATATAAGACACCTCTTTAATCTTCAAAGCACCCTCAAGAGCAATAGGAAAAGCAGTCCCCCTGCCAATAAGAAAAACACTCCTGCTGTCCTTAAGCCTTTCAGCAAGCCCCTCAATCCTGCTGTTCAAAGCAACAGCCTTTTTAGCATAAGCAGCAGCCTCTTCAGCAAGCCTAAAAGCCCTGTTCTTCATTCCAGCGCAGGTGTAAGCAAGCAAAGAAAGAATAACAGCCTGCGAAGTATAGCTCTTAGTGGAAAGCACACTGACCTCATGCCCTGCATTCATCATAATGCACGAGTCAGAAGCCTTGACCAGGCTTGATCCAGGCACATTAACAACAGAAAAAACCTTTGCTTTCTTGCCCTTGGCACACCTTACAGCATCAAGCAGATCAGCAGTCTCACCAGACTGGGAAACAGCAACAATAAGAGTCCTGTCAGTAAGAAAATCCCTGTAAAGGCTGAATTCAGAAGCAAGCACAACATTAACATGCATCTTAAATATCTTTGAAAAAAGATAGGACGCAGAAAGGCAGGCATGATAGCTAGTGCCGCATGCAACAAAAAAAACACCATAGGCATCCCTAATCAACTTAGAAGCACCCTCAAAGCAGTTCTCAGGCTGGTTTAAAGCCCTCAAAATAGCAGAATCCTGCTCGCATATCTCCTTAAGCAAAAAATGCTCAAAGCCCTCCTTTTTAGCCTCGCAGAAATCAACAGAAAGCCTTTCAGGCCGCTTATTAACCTCAGACCCCTCAATAAAATTAATAACCCTCACCTTCCTGCCAATAAAAGCCATCTCATTATCATCAAGAAAAACAGCATCCCTTGTGTGCTCTAAAAAAGCAGTAATATCAGAAGAAGCAAAAGCTACATTATTGCCAATGCCAATAACCAAAGGGCTCATCTTCCTCACAGCAACGAGCTCATCAATGCCCTTTCTCATAACAACAAGAGCAAAACTTCCCTCAAGCATGCTGACAGCTTTCCTCACAGCCTCCTCAAAATCCATGCTTTTCATAAAATAATCAATAAGATTAGGAACAACCTCAGTGTCAGTCTCGCTCCTGAAAAAATATCCCTTAGAAGAGAGAAAATCCTTTAGTTCAGAAAAATTCTCAATAATCCCATTATGAACAACACCAATCCCCAAATCATTGGAAAAATGAGGATGAGCATTATCCTTGGTAACACTCCCATGAGTAGCCCAGCGGGTATGCCCCATTGCAGCACTGCTCTGCACACTTTCCCCTGAAAAAGAGCTTACCATCCCAACATCCTTAATGCAGCCAAGGCCATTATTATCATCAAAATAAGCAATGCCCCAGGAGTCATATCCCCTGTAGTCAAGCTTGCTTACTCCTTTCATCACAATATCAAAAGCATTCCCATTTCCCCAGTAAGCAAAAATCCCGCACATATTATGCCTCTTTTAAGATTGAAGCTAAGAAAGAGTAGGGCCATCATATATAAACCTTCTTAAAAATATTTTATAACCATTAAAAAAAGAATTATAATTGTAGAATCCCTGGAAAAATGCCTAAATAAATCCCATTGACTCAAGCATCTCTTTCCACTTCTCTCTGTTATCAGGCCTAAGCTCGCACATAGGCAGCCTGTAGACCTCTTTGCACATTCCTTTCATAGCAAGAGCTGCCTTGATAGGAA
>PWVO01000179.1 GCA_003561825.1 Candidatus Woesearchaeota archaeon
CGAGGCGTTTGGCAAGTAGATGTTGTCCAGAAATCCTTTACTTTCAGCAGTTTAGGCAAGTTCTAACGGCAGCCTCGTTATGAGTTGCCGGGAATGCAGGAAGCCCTGGCAAGGTGCGACGGTATATGTTCTGGAGACCTGCCCTTTTAATCCCGACCACGGGAAAGATAGCAGCATCATCCAGCAGGCATCTGGTGCCCTGGGGTTTCGCTGTTTCCATAATGGATGCAGTGATAAAGTCTGGCATGACCTGCGGGATCTGCTGGAGCCCGGCTGGAGAGAGAAACCGGGATTTACAGAACCGCCGCCGCCGGACCAGTGGCCAGATCCGGAATCAATAACAACCGCACTGCTGCCCGTAGAGCAGCTCCCGCCCGAGATCATCCCCGAGCCGTTCAGAGCGTGGGCAGTTGATGTCGCACACAGGATGCAGTGTCCCATTGACTACATTGCGGCCGCACTGCTGGTGATGAGCGGATCCATCATCGGTGCAGGTTGTGGGATCAGGCCCAAAGCAAAAGACGATTGGCTGGTGGTCCCCAATCTTTGGGGTGGCGTCATAGGTAGACCAGGGATGCTAAAAACACCTGCCCTGCAAGAGGCCATGAAGCCCCTATCACTTTTAGAAGCCGAGGCTAAAAACAAATTCGATGATGAGACCGCATTTCATGAAGCGGAAAAGGAGACATATAAGGCACAAAAGGAGGCTATCAAAGCGGAGATGGTGACGGTGGCTAAAAGTAAAGGGAAAGGCGGCAAAAGCATTGATAATCTGAAATATGAACTGATGAACTTAGAGCCACCACAAACACCTACATGGCAGCGATTCAAGACTAATGATGCCACCATCGAGAGGATGGCAGAACTACTCCGGGACAATCCCCGAGGGATGCTACTTTTCAGGGATGAGTTGATCGGGCTGCTTGCCAGCTGGGACAAGCAAGGCCGGGAACCAGATCGGGCGTTTTACCTGGAGGCATGGAACGGCTGGGGAAGTATGACAACCGACCGCATCGGGCGGGGGACAGTGCATTGTGATAATTTATGCGTAAGTATCCTGGGCGGCATTCAGCCGGCCAAGCTTCTGGCCTATCTCTATCAGGCACAAAGTGAGCTTGAAAACGACGGCCTTATTCAGCGTATGCAGCTTCTTGTCTATCCCGATGAGCCGGCAGAATGGCAGCTTATTGACGAATACCCGGACCAAGAAGCCAAAAAGCGCGCATGCAGTATTATAAAAACCCTTGCAGAAATGGACCCCACAGAGCATGGCGCAAGGATACGTAAAAATCAGAAAATCCCTTATTTCCATTTCGACCCGGTGGCCCAGGAAGTGTTCAATCAATGGTTGACGGAGCTACAGGCAAAGCTACAGCACCCGGATGAAATGCCCGTAGTCCTTGAGCACTTAAATAAATACAGAAGTTTAATGCCCAGCCTGGCACTTATCGACCACCTGATAAAATTTGCAGATAACATGGCCAGCTGTGACGTCCTCCCTGATTCAGTGGAGCGGGCTGCGGCCTGGTGTGACTACCTGGAAACCCATGCCCGGCGCATATATGGGATGGCTGGCAATATAGCCAAAAAAGCTGCTGAGGAATTGGCCAAGAAGATTAAGGCCAAAAAGCTGCAGGACGGTTTTACCGTTAGAGACATTTACAATAGAAAGGCATGGCACTTACTAACTGACAAAGAAATAGTAAAAGCAGCCTGCGATGAATTGATAGAAGCCAGCTGGTTAATACAGCAGCAGAAGCAAATTCCAGGCCGGCAGCCAGTGAAGGTTTATTACATCAATCCGAAAATTTTTCTAAATGAGTAGCCTTACAAGCTGTCATAGGTGTCATAGGTGCACAAGCATTGCCAATATTTCCATTAATTAGTTACCTACGACACCAATGACAGTGCTTTAACCTACACATTTAAAGAAAAAAAAGGAGGTGGCCTCATGGGGCGATGGCTGGAAAAATTCAAAAAGAAGGACCCGCATGACCAGCCCAACCAGCACATGGAGCAGTGTTTTAATGCCATGCTGAATGAAGTGACCGCTGCCGACCCTGGACCTGGCTACCTGGAATATGAAGAACCCGAGAATCAGGCCGCGATCGGACGAGCAGAGCGTAAGCTGGGCGCAGCCTGGGCGCGTGGCCTGGCTGGCGACGAATCGGCAGTTAAAGACTTCGACAAAGCGCTGGAAGAACTGCGGAAGGCGTTTATGAAATCTATTGAGGATTATAAGAAGTGATGAAAACATGGCAGCTGCGGCTGTTACAGTTTAGCCAGAAATCCTTTGATTATCACTCAAGTGGCTTCACGCGAAGGCTCTTTTTTATTGGCATCTAATGGCATTGACTATAGTTTGACATAAGTTCCAAGGTTTAAATTAATCTATAGGAGATTTTACGTAAGCTGGCGGGTGACCATAGAGTCATTGATTCCAAAAAACGTCTTTATATATTTGAGCACATATTTAGTGCAAAAAAGGGAGAAAATAACTGTGGGCAATCTAGAAAGTAGTATAACATGCCCTGTTTGCGGAATTAAGTTTAAGACTATCAATACTGAGTTGGCCCATCAAAAAATATGCCTTGGATGCGAAAGAAGCTTCAAAGCCAAAAGAAGTGATGC
>PWVO01000035.1 GCA_003561825.1 Candidatus Woesearchaeota archaeon
ACCCCTGGCCCGCATTTGGGGCAAAATGGGGAGTTTCTCTTTAAAGAGCCGCCTTCTGCTGAATAAAGTGAATTTATCTTTACTGGCTTTTGAGGTTTCTTTTTATTTTTTGCCATTTTATATTCTAAAAATTATTTTTTTTCTGGTTTCTGGGATTTTTCTTCGGGCTTTGGCTCTTCTTTTTTTGCTTCCTGGGCCGGCTCTTTGGCCTGCTCATCCTTATTTTCAGGCTTGCCTTGGCCTTCGGGCTGAGAGCTTTCCTTGCTCTCTGAAACTGGCTTTTCCTTGGGTTCTGAATCCTTTTTTTTCTGGGCTTCTTCTGGCTCTTCCTTAGAAAAGCCTCTTGAAAGGATGTAAGGAGGCTCAATTTTTTTCATTTTTTCCTGATCTGAATAGATGTAAGCTGTTATTCTTGCTTCGCTGAAGCCGAAACTGTTGTCTATTTTTTTAATTACAACAAGATCCTCTTTTGACTTAAGATTATCGGCAATTTTTTTTCTTAAATCTTTTCTTGAAGGTGTTGAACCGGAGTATGACTCTTTTGCTATAATCTCCTGCCTGAAAAGCGGCTTGTTTTCCTTTTTCTCTATTATCTCCATTTAAAATCACCTTATCTTGATTGCATATTCGCCTTTCATTGTGATTCCAAGCTTCTTTGCAATAAGAGACTTGTTTGCGTCAAGGATGTTTATCCTGCCATTGAAGCTTGTTGCTGTCTGGTTTCCCTTGCATATAGGGCAGTTCTCTTCTTTGAAAAATATTTTGCATGTCTTGCATATTTTTTTTGACATCTTGATCACTTTGCTGTTTTTTGGGATTTAGAAGCTTTGGGCTTTGGGATTTCATCAATCCAGTCGAGCTTGCCTAAGCCCTGCTGCCTCATTGTAAGGCCAAGCTTTGGGTTCTGTATGTCCTTGTAGCTTATTGCAATTATTCTTGCGCGGCACTTGTCTGCTATCTTCAGCACTCTTTTTGACTCTTTTCCTGCAAGTGTCTTTTCCTTGTTGAATGAAACAAAGTCATCCATTGTCTGGGAGATGTGTATCATGCCTTCTATGGGGCCAAGGCTTATGAATGCTCCAAAGTCTGCTATGTCCCTGATTGTGCCAAGAACAACTTCCTGCATCTCTGGCTTAAATGTTAAGACCTCAAACTCTGCCTCGTAATATGAGGCTCCATCTCCGGGGATTATTATGCCCTCGCCGATCTGGTTTATTTTGCATACATCTATTACAACCCCTATGTCTCTTGATATAAAGCCTTCATACTGCTTTTTTATCTGGTCTATCATTGCTTCCTCAAGCTTTAGGCCAAAAAGTGTTGGCGGAATTCTTACATGGTCTTTTAATGTTGTTTTATAGAACATTTTTACCTTATCTCTGCTAAATAAACATTTTAAGGTATTTTTTCTGCCTTAAAACGATTATAGGCACTCCTTTTTCTCTTATTAAGCTTTTAAGCTCTCTGTCTTGCGTAGCAACTATGAAATTGCCTTTATTTACTCTTTCTAAAATTAAAAGGTCAACGTTTTTAACTCTTTTGTTTTTTTCCGGTGTTTTGATTATTGTTATGCTTTTTTTCTTTATGAGCTGGATTGATATCCTGGCTGCTGCTCTTTCTTCTGGCACGCCTTTCTCAGCAATTTCATTAAGCTCGTCGATAACTTTGTCTATGATGCATAACTCGTATGAAAAATCGCAGATTCTTCTTATTTCTGAGAAGATGTCTATCTTAAATATTACTGCGCTTATTAAAAAGTTTGTGTCAAGGAGTATTTTTTTCATTTTGGAGCTTTTGAATTATTTTTTTCATTTTAAGCGAGTCTTTCCATGTTGATGGGCTCTCGCTTATTATTGTTATGTTTTTCCTTCGCATTATTATTTCTTCTGCAAGTGGCAGAAATTCTGATTCTTTGAGGTCTAAGTGCCTTTTTTCCCCTTTTTCACTGAACTCTATGCCTGAGAAATGGGCGTGTATATTATCCAGATGGCTTATCTGGTCAAATATGCTTTTTATGCTTATGCTGCCCTGCCGCGCATAGATGTGCGAGAAGTCTATGCATATCCCTGAGCCAGTTTCGCGCATTAATCTCAGCAATTCATCAAGTGTGCCGAACTGCGACTTTTTTCCTGTTGTTTCCGGAGCAAGCTGGACTTTCCATGATTTCCCTGAGATTGTTTTTTTCAGGTCTTTTATCTGGCTCTTAATTATGGAATAGCATTCCTGCTCTGAATGTTTTCCATAAAAGCCTGGGTGAAATACTACGCAGCATGCTTTTAGGTAGTGGGCTCTTTCACAGCTTTCTATTATTCTTTTTTTTGAGGCCTGCACTTTCTCTGGATTTTCTGATGCTAAGTTTATGTAGTAAGGGGCGTGAACACTTAGCTGTATACCAAGGCTTTGTGCAAGTGCGCCAATTTTTTGGGCAAGTTCATTGCTCATCCTTACTCCGTAAGTAAACTCAACTTCCATTGCATCAAGGCCGAGGGATTTTATATAGCTTAATCCTTGGAGTGTGCTTTTTAGGGGGGATCCTGCGGGCCCAAGCCTAATCACTGGCATCCTCCCCAAGGAAGTAGCTTGAGAACTTAGTAACTACTGTGGAAAGAATTAT
>PWVO01000092.1 GCA_003561825.1 Candidatus Woesearchaeota archaeon
TTAATAATCAAAAACAGGAAATACAGAGTTAATGAGAAAATCTGGCCAGATGCAAGAGAATGCCTTATTGAGATTAAAAAATACGAGCAGTCAGTTGATATCCGTGTCCCCATAAACTCAACAATCTTCTTCAAAAACCAGAAAGAGATACTTTTCTCAAATAAGGCAGAGCTTGATGCCTCTCTTACAGCATTCTCTGCATATGCTAATTACGGGATAAAGCTGCTTAATATAACCTACTTCTATTACCTTCCAAAAAAGAAGCTGACAAGAAAAGAGGTTTTCCTGCATTCCTTATATGTGGCGGAAAAAGAGATGGAAATAGGACAAATAATTTTTATATCATTATTCTATGCTAAGTTCAGGAGAGAGCTTTTGGGAATTAAGCATCCCATATTAGAGAATATAAAGAAAGTTATTTCAGGAGAGAATATCCCAGGCTATCCTTCTCTTTCTGAAATTAAGGATAGGGCTGATGTTTACAGCATAGAGGTATAATAATGATAAATGAATTTAAAAATATTCAGGAATTTTTTGCAGAGCTTGACAAATATGTTAGCGAAATCACAGTATTATATGTCTTTGGAGGAGCAGCTCTTCTAAGGAGAGGCTTGAAATCAGCAACAAAAGATATAGACTTAGTTGTTGAATCAAATCATGAATTTATAGAATTGCAGAATGCTCTTGAGAAAACAGGGTTCTCAAAAAAGCTTCCATGCAAAAATTATGGGCATATGAACCTAAGCCAAATTTTTCAGAGAGAGGATTTCAGAATAGATCTTTTTGAAAAGGAGATATGCGGCAGGTTCTCTTTGTCAGCAGAAATGCAAAAAAGAGCAGAAAAAACAATATCTCTGGATAGAATAGCAGTTTACCTCTTGTCAAATGAAGACATTTTTCTTTTGAAGACCATGACTGAAAGAGACGGAGATATAAATGACTGCATTAAGCTTGCAAGAGAGACTAGACTTAAATGGAACATTGTTCTTGACGAGCTTAAAAATCAAATTAAGAATAGCAGGCAGGATGTATGGGTAACATGGGTAGGAGAAAGGCTTGACATCCTGCAGCAAAGAGGCCTTGAAATCCCGATAATGAAAGAAGTAGATAAGCTAAGGCTGGAATTCTTCAGGCATCTTCAAAGTAAACAGCAAAGCAATATATAGAAATTTTTCCCTCTATTGTTTTTGAAATATGAGATATAAGAAATATCTGCATTTTTCCAGAAAAATACCAAAAGTTTATATATTAATTGTATTTTATTAGACTAATGAGATTTTCAAAAACTGAATTAAAATTACTTGAACAGGCAGCATTAGGCAGGAGCTGTGTTTTAGATATAGCCAGGGCCCTAAAAAAAGATAAAAGCCAGATATACAGGACAATAAAAAGCCTGAAAAAAAAAGGCTTTGCAGAGCTCAAAAACAAAAAAATTATTCCATCTGAAAAAACTCATGTGCAGCTGTTGCTTCAGGAGCTTTCACAACATTCAAGCATTATAAAGCATCTTTCCGGATGCGGGATTATATTTTATACTTGTATACTTGAGCCCAAAACAATTCCAGAAATAATTTCTGCAACAGGAATGAAAAGAAGCACAGTATTCTATAAAATTAAATTAGCCCAAAAAAACAGCTTTATACGTCATGCTGCAAATAAATACGAATTAAATTACAGAATATGGCCCAAGATAAAAGAATTCCTTAATGAGCTAGAAAAATATGAAGAAACAAATGACAAAAGAGTCCCTCCTGGATCAGTTATTTACTATAAAAATAAAGATGAGATCCTTTTCTCAACAAAAGTAAAATGCGATTCAGCACTAACAGGTTTTTCAGCATATGGAAGGTTCGGCATAAAAATTTATAATGTAGACTATACATACTATCTGCCCAAAAAGAGCTTAACAAAGAAAGAAGTATTCCTGCATTCGCTTTATAGGGCTGAAAAAGACGGCGATGCAAGAGACTATATAATAATATCCCTATTCTATATAAAACACAGAAAGTTTCTTTCGGAAATTAAGCATGAAATAATTAATAACCTTAATAAAGTCCTGAAAGGCCAAAATATTGAAAGATACCCCAGGCTTTCAGAAATAAAAGAAAGAGCTGATGTATATGATATTAGACTTTAATGAGATTGATAAGCTGTTCAGGGAAATTGACAATGAGCTTAAAGAAAAAGTCCACTTCTATGTAATTGGAGGGGCAGTAATGCTTTATCATGGGCTTAAGCTAGGAACAAAAGACATTGATATAGTAGTAGATTCTTCCCAAGAATTTATGATGACAAAGAAAGCACTAAAAAGCCTAGGATTTAAGGCCAAAATCCCCCCTTTGGATTACGAAAAATTTGACATCAGCCAGGTTTTCTTTAAGAAAGATTACAGAATTGACTTATTTCAGAAAACAGTGTGCAGTGGTTTTTCTCTTTCTGAAAGCATTAAGGGGAGATCAAGAAAAATAATAAATCTTAAATTTCTTACTATAAGCTTATGTTCAACAACAGACATTCTTTTGTTCAAGACTTTTACAGAGCGCGAAGGTGATATTGCTGATTGCATCTCATTGCTTGAATCTGATATTGAATGGGATGCAATGCTGAA
>PWVO01000094.1 GCA_003561825.1 Candidatus Woesearchaeota archaeon
AGCCGTTATGCCAGGTGTGCGAAGCAGAAGGAAAGCTTGTCTCAGGTGTTGAGCTTGATCATATAGACGGCAACCCCTGGAACCGGGAGAGAGAAAACTTGCAGATGTTATGTAAGCGGCATCACTTACAGAAAACTGTATTAGCACAGGGGGGCTTTGGCCGGAGCAGGATGGTATAGTAAGGCTCCATCACCTGCGTAGATCTCAACCGGCAGCTGCCACAAATCCTCGCGTGAGTAGACCACGTTCGGGTCGGTGGCATGGTAAACCATCAACATGCGGGCCTGCACGTAAAAAATGTCTATCGGGTAGCGCAAGTGCTGCTGCAAGCCTTGCGGCATCTCTTCGAATGGAGTAAACAGGTCGGGAAAGACCCCGGCAAAAGTTGCCGCTACGGGATCATCGGGCTCGACCAGGTAAAAATCGACGCTGCCGTGAAAAGCGTCGACCACCACTTTCACTGAATTGCGGATATAGTTGTATTCGCCGTACGGCGTGGAATACGGGTAGCTGTGGCTCACGGTATAGGCATCCTGAATCCAGAACAACCGCCCGTCATTCATTACAATGTACGGGTCATTATCAAAAAGCAGAAACGGAGCTAGCTTAGCAGTCCGGGTCTGGATATCACGGTCAAACATCAATTTGCTGTCGGAGGTCAGCTCGTCGGAAATCAGAATGCGGTATTCTCCCAAGCGAATCGCGAACAGCAACCGCTTTAAGAAGGAATCCAGTTGAATGCCGCCTTCGCCGTAGTAGTGGATGAACTCGTTGTCATCACCGGCGGTGGCATAATGGAATTCCGGGGTTTTGGTGTTGGCGATTACATAATCGCGGGTCAACTCGCCGAAGTAAATTGCGGGCTGGTCCAGCTCCAGCTCGCCGGTGGTAACGGCCGGAATATCGCGCACGAAGTAGCGCGGCAGTCCCTCTGCGGAGACCTCGTTCACAGGACTCATGGTCAACCCGTAACCGTGGGTATATTGCAGGTGCATGTTCACCCAGGTTTGGGCCTGGGGAGCCAGGCGGGTCTTGTCCATCTCGCGCGCGGCCAGCATCACTTGGCGGTAATCGCCTTCCACCCGGTAGCGGTCGATATCAATATCGTTAAAGCGGTAGTAGAGGCGGATCGCCTGCAACTGGTTCAAGGTATTCATCAAGGGACGGTAGTCCCACAGACGCACGTTGTTGATGGTGCCGGGATTTTGCTCCAGATCTTCCCAGGTAAGAGTCTCGCCGGCTGAATAAGGCCGGGTGGCCATCCGGTCGAGGGCGTACGCGCTGCGGGTAAATTCAATGTTGTGGGCCAAGTATTCCCGCTCAAACACAAACTCGTTGGGCTCGACCCGAAAGCTTTGGATCGCTGCAGGGTAGGCCCAGCCGCCGAGCAGCGAAACGCTGATCATCACCAGTAGCCCATAAAGGATCAGGCGGGGCTGTCGCAGGAAGGCGTTTACCAAAAACAGCACGGCGATCGCCGCCGCCAGGATCATCAGCACCTGCAACACCGGCAGGTTGGCGTTGATATCGGTGTAACCGGCCCCATAAACCACTCCCCGGTCAGAGAGGACCAGCTCCAGCTGCTGTAGGCGGTAGTCAAAGGCTTTCAGCGCCAGGATGCTGGCCAGCAGTGCGGTGATATGGCTCAGTCCGGTGAAGGGCGCAAAAACAAACTTATTGTCCCTGATCGGCGGGCTGAAGATAAAGTAGATTACGCCGACCAGTATCAGCGAGAGTACCAGTGTCATCATTAGGAAGCCGTAAATAAAGCGGAAAAACGGCAGCTGGAAGACATAGAATGATACGTCTGTTCCGAAAATGGGATCGGCAATGTTAAACGGTACCGCATTTACAAAGCGGAGCAACTCCATCCAATAGCCACCGGCGTAACCGGAAAACAGGTAGGAAAGCACCAATGAAACCGTCAGGAAGAAGAACGTGACCCGGCGAGGGGTGATCCGTTGCATGAAACCGCTGGCCATCATTCGTTCCCGCAGCTGCAGGTTAGGAAACCGTAACACAAGCCGCCGGGTAATCATCAGGTTGATGAATAAAACGGCGAACAAAAAGAGAAATGCCGCCGCTCGCAATCCCCATTGGGTCAGGTACTGGGTCCAGAAAACGCTTTCGTACTGCAGCTCCGAAAACCAGAGCAGGTCGATATAGAGGTTAGTGATAAATAATACTATCATCAGGAAAACGAAGGCGATAACGATAAACCATATCAATTTACGGTTCATAAAATAAAGTCTCCTTTATATAAGAAATACAAGGCTAGGCCCGGGTAAACAAGTAGTATTCCTTTTGTTATTTTATCTTTTCCAGCCCCGGTTGTCAAAGTAACCTAACCTGGATAAACCAGTAGATAGCAGGTAGCTGGTAGCAGGTAGGAAAAGCAAAGCACCTAATTTAAAACAACGTATATATTTAGTGAAGCAGGTCACTTGTCATTGCGAGCCGCAGGCGCGGCAATCTTATCTTTGCTTTTATTCTAAAGATCGCCACGTCGCTGGTGCTCCTCGCGATGACAGGAAAGTTATACTGGATAGTGACAACCGATGCGAATTTCGGCGCATGTGGACACTCATTCCGGAAACATTAGGACAG
>PWVO01000031.1 GCA_003561825.1 Candidatus Woesearchaeota archaeon
ATTGTGGGAACTTCTGTTATTATTCCCCTGCTTTGGTCAATTTATCTTGGTGACGGTATGTGGGTGCATTTTTTGCAGACCATCTTTATCTTTATTGGTGCCGGCACAGTGCTACTTTACTTTTTCCCTGATAAAAGCCAAACGATTAAACTGGTAGAAGGCTATCTCATTGTTACCTGCAGTTGGATAATCGTTGTTTTACTGGGATCTCTGCCCTTTGTATTATCTGGTACGATGGGTTTTACCGATGCTTTCTTTGAAACCATGTCCGGCTTTACCACAACAGGAGCCAGTATCCTCACCGACATTGAAGCGGTGGCACCCAGCATGCTTATGTGGCGCTCCCTCACCCAATGGCTGGGGGGGATGGGCATTATTGTGCTGTTTATCGCCCTGGTGGTCAGGTTTGGCTCCGGTGCCAACAGGATTTTCAATGCGGAAGCCCCGGGACTCATGGTGGAAAGACTTACCCCGCGCCTTACTGAAACGGCCAAAAACCTTTGGAAAATCTACCTGTTTTTTACCATACTGCAAATAATACTGCTACTCATTGCAGGCATGTCCTTTTTTGATGCCATGTCCCACACTTTTACCTCCATTGCCACGGGAGGATATTCCACAAAAAACGCGAGCATAGCTTATTTTATTGACAACATGGTGGTTCAGTTGATTATTATTGTGTTCATGTTTTTGGGCGGCACAAACTTTGCCCTCTTTTATTTTTTTTATAAGAAAAAAAGTTTCAGGGTATTTTGGGAAAGTGATGAGTTTAAGCTCTATCTCAAGGTTATTCTCGCTGCCACGGTCCTGGTTGGCCTGAGCCTCTATTTTTCCGGCATGGAAGTGGGAGGTTTTTTGCCTGTTACCGCTTTGTTCCAGGTAGTTTCCATCGTGACTACCACCGGATTTGCAACGGTGGACTATGATGCCTGGCCTCACCTGGCGAGAAATGTCATGTTTGTGCTCTTCTTTGTGGGCGGCAGTATGGGGTCCACCGCAGGCGGTATCAAGATGCTCAGGTTGCTGATCTTGCTTAAAGTGGCTATGGTAGAAGTGTTTCGCTTCCGCCATCCCACTCTTGTGAAATCAATAAAAATAAACAATGAACCAATCAATGACAGGCTGGTCATCAATACATTTGCCTTTTTCTTTGTCTACATGTTGCTTGTTGGACTGGGTACCATTGTTATGTCATATCTGAACCTGGATTTTGAAAGCGCCCTTTCTGCCATTTTGGCTTGTGTTGGGGTCATCGGTCCCGGATTTGGGATGGTGGGCCCATTGCACAATTATGCCGAGATACCTGTTTTCGGCAAGTATTTTTTAAGCATCTTCATGCTCCTGGGCAGGTTGGAGATATTCACTATCCTGGTATTGTTTTATCGAAAACAAAGTTAGTCAGAGGAAATTAATGCGGGCTTAAGGATCTCTGGGCCTTTTCAGCGCTTTGGGAACCTTTACTTCAGAGAGAAATGTATTCAGTGTTTTGCTTTCCTCGATAATCGGGGTAAATTTCTCCACAAGCAGGGCCGCTGTTTCAGGGGTCAGGTTGAAGTCTATGATCTCTCGTTCATCGTTAATAACCTTGCCGGTGATGCATTTTACTTTCTGGCTTCCCACCAGATTGGCATAATAACGAGACGCACCGGGCACTCCTTCAGAGAACGCCACTTTCACAAACTCATCTCCAAGCTCGCCCCTGGTAATAACTCTTAAATTAATCAGATCATAACGGGTAGGCCGCTGGGCTTTTTTGACAGTTGAAAACCCGGTTTTGGAAAGACGCCAGTTCTTTGTGCCTTTCATGTCATCGATTGCCTTGATGATCTGCTCAGCCGTAGCCTCAGTATGGGAATCGCTGAGGGTTGAGTGAAGGTTCACATACCCTTCCCTAATATCCGTAACAAAGATATATCCCATGCCCGGTGTATAAAAAGAGCCCGCATCAACCATGGCATCATAAACATGAAAAGCTTCCATCTCCCCGGTTATCACGTTAATAAGCTCTTTTTCCGGGTTGAGGGCAATACGCAAAAGACCCATCCGTTCTCTCGTCCCATGGCCCTCGGCAAAAGAAATAACCGGTGCCGTGCTGCCGGCATTCACAGCAGCCCTGGCAATTTTATCAGCCTTGCCTCTCTGGCATATAGAGGTAATAAGGCGGAGATTTTTCTGCAGGGGGAGGGGTTCGCCCGGATACTGGACCGGGTTTTCATTCATAACCAGGTTCTCTTCCAGGGCAAAGAGTTTCACAGGGGAGGTGTGTATGACAGCGCCGAAGGAGCTTTGGTGAATGCCGGTTTTTTGTATGCAGGTCTGAATAATATTTGGTGTGTGTTTGCTCTTTGCGTAGAGAATTATTTTTTCCATGGCAGGGGAGATGGCCAAATCACGCAGGAATCTTCGCCTGGACTGGGTAAAACCCCTGGCCTCTATAATAGTGCCAAACAGCGCCCCCGCAGCCTGGGCCGCCTCAATCAGGGGAACTGCATCGCCTCTGGGGCTGATAATCGTGATCAGGGATATATCCTCTAAAACTGGGAGCATTCTTTAATTACCTCTTCTTTTTCTTCTTTGTGGTGGTGGCCATG
>PWVO01000097.1 GCA_003561825.1 Candidatus Woesearchaeota archaeon
TCCTCTTTTCCGGTCACTCCAGCCAAGAGTGGGAAGCGGCCACTGCGGTACAGCGCTTTACCGGGGGGCGGATTAACAGTCTCATCGCCCAGATTGATAGTAATACCGGAGCATTGTTATCTCACTCTTTTTATGGTATGTCGGGTGAGGCTCTGCAAACACGCGATCTAACCTTTAGCAATGAGCGCCTAATCCTTGCGGGCAATCGCACGACCTTCAGAACGCTTACCGTATTTCCTTTCCAAGTCAGTCAAGTCGATGGCTTTGTCAGTAACTTCTCTCTCCCCGGCTATCCCGCCCTGCTGGAGGGGACGCAGCGTCTTGCGCATAACTCGACCCTCGATTTCGGTGCGGTAGATAACTGGTCTTCCCTTCCCAAGGGGCTGACTCTGCGCAATATCGGGATGGGTGCGTTGGCGATTCATGCGATTGGGGAGGATAATCCGGCCTATTCCGATCTGCATGTCAACTGGGATACCGAAGTTGCGCAGTTTCGTGTTAGCGAGCAGCCGCAGTTTCTTGCAACTTTTGCAACTGATGGGATTTTGGAAAGTGGTGAGCAGGTGCCTTTTGAGGTGCTGTTTGACCCTGAAGATCTCAGTTCTACCAATCTTGGGCATGATGGCACCTTTGCCAGCTTTATTCAGATTAAGCACGATGGAGCAGGGGTCGCTACGCCACTTCAGCTCAATCTCACCGGCACCGGGGAGGGGCGGCCCGCCCTACAGGTACTGGGAAGTGATCAAGCGGGAGGCGAACTAACGCTTATTCCTCGTGGCTCACTTCTCACCACTAGCGAGCTGGGAACGCTCTTTGCGGGTGCCGCTGCCGGAAGTACCGGTGCAACCCATACTTTTGTCATGCAGAATCAAGGTTCCGCTAGCCTGGATTTTGAGAATCCAGCGATTACCATTGAGACCAGCGACGGTTTGGCGCACTTTACCCCCAGCAGTGAGTTCACTGCAATTGGAGGAAAAAGCGGGGAAGAGGCAGAGCCCCATCAAGATACCTTTACCCTTCAGTTCACTCCAAAAACAGGGGGTGATCTGCGTGGCACAGTCACGCTGCACAGCAATGACCAGCTCTATCGTTTTGCTGTGGCTGGCAGTGCCAGTGGTCCCAGTATCGGGGTGAGCGGTAACAACGCCGATATTAGCGCAGGTTCGACCGCTGTGGAGCTGGTCAATCACACCGATTTTGGAGAAGTTTTTTCGGGCGATGAGCGAGTTCGCCGTTATACGGTCACCAACTTTGGTACCCAGGGGAGTACGTTGACCCTTAGCACCCTGACGCTCACAAACACTACACGCGCCGGATTTCGCCTGGTCAATCCGTTGAGCGGGTCTGTCGATCTGGCTGCCGGGCAGAGCTATACCTTTGATGTGGCCTTTCAGGCAACAACGCTTGCAAGTGACTACCGCGCTACTGTTACTATGACCAGTAACGATCCGAAAACTGCGGATTTTACCTTTGTTGTCGGCGGTGCAGTTATTCAGCGGCCCGCCCCACAACTCAGCTTGACCGGCAATGATCAGGTAATTGCCCACGATGCCGAACCGAGCGCTGATAACTATACCGATTTTGGAGAGCTTCAGATTGGTGAGTCGCTGCAGTATGGCTATGTGCTGCGAAACAGTGGGCCAAGCGGAAGCCTGTTGCAGCTCACTTCGGTGAGTTTAGTGGGAGAGAGCTTTGCGTTTGCCACCCCGCTCACTCCGACTACCCTTGCGAGTGGCGAGAGTCAAGCCTTTGGAATTGCCTTTGAGCCTACAGGGGATGGAGTGTATAACGCAGCTCTAGCGCTCGGAAGCAATGACTCGACCCACGCCACCTTTACCATGAACCTTTCCGGTTTGGGGGCATCCACTCCGCCAGACTTAGCGGTTTCTTACAGCAATACCGCCGTCACCAGCGGCTCCACCACCGCCCTCGGCAGCGAACTCCTAGCACGTACTCTGGAGCGCACTTTTACCCTCACCAACAACGGCCCCGCCGGAAGCTCGCTGGAGATTAGTGGTATTACGGCCAGTGGTGACTTTGCGTTTGTGGGCAACCCCCCGCCAGCCATCGCCAGCGGCGCAAGTGCCAACTTCACCATCGCTTTCACCCCCACCCAGACCGGAACACGCACGGGAGAGGTCACCATCAGCAGCAACGACCCGGAGCAGGGGAGCTTTGCTTTTACCGCCTCAGGAACAGGTGAAAAGGGGAAAATTACGCTCGATAAGAGCCACCTGACGGTGCGGGAGCGGGATACCGGCTATCAACAAGTTATGGTGACTCTCCCCAGCCCGCCGCTACACGAAGTAACGATGGCTTTTTCACTCTCAAAAAACGGTGAGATTGCCGTCGCGACAGAGGATTCAGGGGGCCTGACCTTTACCCCCGGCGGCAGCTTGACCAAATGGCTGCGCGTGAGCAGCATGAATACCCCTGAACTCACTATCGACCAAACCATTACCGTTCATGGGACGACCACCACCAGCGACCCTGCCTACAGCGGTGTACGGCCCACTGCGCTAACCGTCACCAAACGCAAGCGCTACTACAGCGACGACTGCTCCGAGCAACCCA
>PWVO01000017.1 GCA_003561825.1 Candidatus Woesearchaeota archaeon
AGAACAAAGTGGGTGGGCTTCTTTCCACGGAAATGCGGGATATGGTTGCAAAGGCAAATGGTTTCGACACTATACCGCCGGAGGATTCTCTACCAATGCCGCTGGTTGAAACCGACGACGACGACGAAACCGACGACGACGAAGCCTAATCAATAGTTGAAAGCGAAACGCCAGGTATGTTAAATGCCTGGCGTTTCGCGCATTCTATGGGAAAGCGAAACCCGATGCGAAACCGAACACGCACAAAGACACCACGAACATGCACCTTACTAGTGAAAGCTTGACCATTTTCGTCAAGTTGACGCCAGGCTAATCAAGCTTGGAAACCCGTTTCGACGGCGACGATGAGAGTATAGGAATTCTAATCCGCATATGTATTCCATTGTCGTCGTCGATCTAACAACCTGGCGCAAGGCACATGAAAGCTTGCAAATGATGAGAGTCGCGCAAGCTTGCACATTTACAACGTGTTGAAGCCAAGCGGATCTGGCCCTCGACACCAAAGATCTCCATCGTCGCGGAATGCCCGTGTGGGTAGCCGGGATGAGAAACACACGGGAGGATGAAAATGCCAAAGAACAACAAGCTCAATGATCTGATCAAGTCCGACGAGCTTTCGTCCGTACACGTAATCGGGCCGCTAAGATCAGAGGCGGCGGGCCTGATTAACTATTGGGGAGAGTTTAACGGCGGAAGGGTCGCCCAACAGGGAATTCTCCTCTTCCACTTTGCAGCGTTGGTAGAAGTGGAAGCCGTGGGTATTGATGAACTCCACGGCAACGCTGTAATGGTCAATCGCTTCTACGATTTGACTCTGGAAACCGAAGGCAAGTTTGCAGCCGACCGCTATCTTAACCAGCCGTATCTGTAAGATAGTAGCATAACAATTCATCCACACGGGCATTTCAGGGCGATGGAAGATATGAAACACCAAATGTAGAAAGTTGTAGGGGGATGGAAAATTGGTGTGATGAGACAATAACTTTCCCTCACCCTAAACATCAATTCCCTTCCTCATCCTACCATACCTTTACATCTTTACGCCAATCTTACAGCCCACGAAGGAGGTACATCAACAATAGGAACGAAGGAAACAACAAAAGTCTCTTATCTCAATCTATCACATCCAGCCGGTCAAAAATCAAGAGATTTGGGGCTCATCCCCCCCCCGCCTACAGGAGGAAAAAGGATGTCAATCACACACTATGTCGCAACAAAGAAGATTCTGGCCGCGATCTACCAGGAGAGAATCCCCGCGCACGTCAGACTTCTCTCTTGGGCAATCCGAATGTACTATCAGACGCAAGGAGAATGATCATGGGCAACATAAAGTCTGTACAGTTCTCTGACAAATTCAATTCGCCCAATCGACACTTCCCTAACAATGTCATCATTGACCAGGACACCGGCGAGATGAGATGCCATTGCGGGACATGGATGGAGAAGAACATCCAAGATTTCGGATCTTCTCTCCAGATCGCATGGGCCTGCTCCGCATGTATGGCCCATTTCTCCCAGGATGTCTACCTTGGGAAGAACATCATCGCGAGCTAGACTCCAGATCGAGCACATGACATCAATCGTCCACGGGTATCATGTGCTCCGTTGTGGAAGTTAGCCGCATGACAATCATTCTGGGAGGGATGAGATAATGGAAGGGTATTACAAATACCGGGTTACATTCAGAAGGCACGTTGTCATCGAAGGCGTGTCTTCTCATGAGTCCGTCGGCGGGTATCAGCTCTCGTCGGAGGATGCATACGACCACTTGGTTGAACAAGTCAGGCGGGCCAGGTTGAACGGTGATGAGATCGTGGAAGTTTACATCTCCACCAACCTTATCACAAATCCGTTTCTTGAGGATGATTGTCTTCTCTATGAGGACAACTACGACACACCGATCAGACTCTCCAATCTCTCATCTCGTACAAAGAATGCTCTATGCCGAGCTGGAATCACAACTTTAGAACAGCTTGCGTGTATGGGGCTCGTCGAGGTATTAGAGATCCGCAACATCGGCATCCACACTCTACGAGAGATCAACAATGAATTCCATCTTTGGAACGGTCTGGACATCGACGTGATCGCAGAGCAACCATCACTGCTCTATAGCTAACAAGGAGATAATAATGTAACACCCAAATAGAGCACACAACGGAAACAGCCCCCAATAGTCTCGGGTGTTGTGTGCTCACTTTTGGGAATTACATTAAGAAAGGAGAGATGGTATATGCAAGAGTCTGAAGCCAAGGCCGCCGCCGAGATTCTCGCCGATCTGGGAACTGACGTGAGGACAGCCCGGATTTGTGGCCTCATCACAGAGAACGAACAAATCGCAATAGACAACCATCTCTGTGAGCACGCAGAAGCCTTGGATATCTCTGACATCCAAGACATCATCAGCGAGGCCGTAAAAGCTACCGCCGATGAGGATTGGCAGTGGATGACAATCTTAGCAGGTGCGCTGTACAACCGCTGCTGTAGATCAACTGTCGGAGGAAAGCGCGCAGCAGATGGAGTATGGTCAAAGACCATGTACAAGATTGGCGAGAATCACCCCGGCCTTGTATATGATCTAGAAGCAGCACTATAAGTCTGCAAAGCCCATTGGGAGGTGGGCAAGCATGGATGAGAAACATATAAGAACTGTATACATCACATTTTACCCTGAGTCAGAGGTGCACATTAGCATCTCACGGCGATTCAGGGCCGGGAAGTATCGGATGAAACACTACTTCAGACAGCTCGATGATCCATCTGTGGATCGGGTTGCAGATGTCGCAAACTATAAGACCTTCCACGAGGAAGGCAGAACAGCGCCTTATAAAGATGGCTGGAGCTTCTATGAGGATAGACCGTGATGAAAATCTACAATCTGAAAGCACGAACAAATGATGGACAGATTACTCGCATAGTAGTCACGGCGAACAATCTGTCCCAAGCCTATCTCATCGCAAACGAGATAGAGAACATAGAGTCTGTTCTAACACACAAATCAGAGAGAGAGGGCAAGCAGTTTCAGGTTCAAACAAACCACCCCCGCGCCCTCATCTCAGCGGTGCGGCGAGAATCGAACAGGCTTTTTGATGAAGCAGAACGCCTTACGCTGGCATGCGGAGAGTCACATGTTATCGAAGACATGCATGCAAAAGCACAAGAACTGAACGAGATTGCCGAAGATCTCGTCAGGCAGGGAGGCCTCAATGTATGAACGGATGCGAGTCAGGAAGGATGCAATTCGACCATTACTCAACGTATCTTTTCCTGATTACAAAGGAAGGACATATCACGTCATTTTCACAGATAGCGTGACAATCTCCAACACGTACTGGAGCGGAGGCACACGCTCATGGTGGGTCGCTATCCAGATGGAGGGCGGTAACACATCACGAGTCCCTAGTCTCGCACCGTGGGATAATCCCATAGAAGGAGAGAGGATCGAACTTGACGAGAACACTGTTATCGCAGAACACTCGCACTTCTGTGGAAAAGATATGGGCATCACGTTTTATGCTCATCCTTCACGGAAGAAACTGTTAACATCCTAGTTGTCAGGCGTCGGGATGCTCAGCTATAGATCCAGGTTGAGCATCCCCCGCCTGCCAATCAGGGCAGGACTACATCGACATGGGAGGTTGATGATGGAAAAAAATGAGTTTTGGCCTACGTACTTCTGGATGGTAAGGTTCTATCCCTACCACCAGGATGAGAGTGGTCGGAAGTATAAGGAGATTTCTGGGTACTGCAATAGCGCATCTGGCGCGTTATCCAAAGTTTCCGAATACTCAGATCCAAACTGCACATCCGAGGTTGGTATTCAGAAGCAATGGTTCAGCAGTCAGGACTTGCCGCTTCTGAATTGGACGAGGCGCTCATTCACGCGCTGATCTCAGGAGGGAAAGATGTATGAGGTTTGGTTCGCAGAAACACTAGAGGACAAAGAGTCCGTCGAGCTGGTTGAGAAGGTGGATGAGTTTAATTCTCGTGTCCTAGCAGAGTGTTTCGTGGAAGAGCGCTCTGCAAGAATCCCGCGTGACTGCTCGTTGGAAATAGTCAGCGACCAGGGGATGATCCTCGCAATGTAACAGATAGCCCGGTAAGCATCTTTGAACCGAGATGCTCCGGGCTATCTGTCATTACGTCAGACACATTTACCAGGAGGGAAAATGCAGAACGAAACACAGACACAGGAAGAGATCGTAGTCAGCCTCGACGCACTCGAGGAAATGATCGATGCACACGAGAGCGTAGATGAACTCGTGGCATTTGAGAGCGCATCTGTAGCTTTCCTCAATGATGGTGCTGTAATTGCCATTGAGAGCTACGGGGGCCGTATCACGGTGCGGCAGTACAGTTGCCGCTATGATTACGTGAAGCGTGAGAGAGCTAAGCTGTATCACGTAAAAGACTATCGTGAAGCCCTAGAGAAAGTCACTCAGATACTCTAGGAGGAATGAGATGTACGCGGAGGATTACTTTTACAGGAAGTTGGCAATGCTTCACGCAGAGAATGACAAGTTACGCGATGAAGTCTCTGAGTTGCGGCGGAGGCTGTCAGTAGAGAGTCTCGAAAGGGTGCTGTGCGAGCATGGCTACGAGCTGTCCATAAAGGAGACCGATGTTACCAGAGAACAATGAGAAGTACGGACGGCTCATTCAGCGCTTTCCTCTAGATAACGGAGAAAAGACTTTCGCAGTCTCTGAGATCGAAAGCAGAGGAGAAGAGTGGCTGGACATCCGCTCGGTGTATTATAAGAATAACGAACCCAGATTCGGCAAAGGTGTCAGATTGCCTATGAGCATGGCAGAAGATCTTGCCATGATAATAACAGCACTATCACAAGAGGAGTAATTACAATGAAGGGCGAATGGATGCTGACTGCGATTCTCATCGTATTTGTTCTGTCGGTGTCTTTCTGTTCCGCACAATGGGAACAGATCATAGATGTCGCAGATGCAGCCCCGCCTCTGATCGCAGTTGAGTGGGGGCAATAGAATGATCAGCATGAGAAGCAAGAACCGAATCAGGAACATGCTCAAGATGCAGAATGACGGAGAGATTGGAGCATTGGATGTACTCCATGATCTTCCCGTCTTGCTAGACATCATGGCAAGCGAGGACGGGAATGATCAACAGATGCTCAACCATCTTGCTCGAATCATAGATCAAACACACCATCAAATCGAGGGTCATATCAGCTCTTTAGAAAACGGAGTTGAAAATCTGGAACAGAGGCTGAAGACTTCTGACAAGTTGCTGTCCGTGTACAGGGGTATCGACAAGATCCAGACGAACGAGATACTCAGAATGCGCGGAGAGAACGAGTATCTTATCAAAGCCATCCAAGATCTGGAAGAGTACCTCAAGGCTGCATAGTCCACAATTATGTGAGATGGTGGGATTCACACCCCCACCATCTCATTTAACACAAAGGAGAATTCAGATGAATACTACAGATCGAGAAGCACTAAGACAGCTCTCCGAGAAGTTGACGAACAGGGAGATAGATCCAATAGCAAGTCTCATGGATCTAAGGAACATCATCAGATCCTGTGTGCGAGAGCAACGGGGCATGGTGCTCGCGTATGCGGATGAGCTTCTGACCAATGCTGTTTTTAGGCTTTCTGAAGACAGGAAAGACGAACAATCACAATCCCTGATTAGTTATCTGAAAGAACAAAACCTCAGACAGAATGAGGCTTTGAATGAGAGCAGCGACAGGATAGCGGGATTGGTGCAAGACATCGCCGACAGGGATCTAGCAATAAAGTCTCTCAATAAGCAGTGTGACCAGCTAGCATATAAGCTAGATCAAGCTGAAGCTGAGAGAGACAGACTTGCTAGTGACTATGATCGAGAACTCAGATTGGGAAATGGATATAGAAAGATTTGTACGCTTCTCACCAACCAGCTTGCAGTAGAGATTGGCGGTGTGGAATGAAACATTTAGAGGATTGCGTAGCAAGAACAAAGAAGTACGAGATGGCCATTGCAGAGTTCGAAGAGAGGTGGCCAGATTATTGTAGAGACTGTGGAGCAATCGGTGCAGTACACTACACAGAAAACATGTCACCACATGGATCTGGAAGATATTGGCCGATGGAAATGCAAGATGTTTGCGAGTCCTGCTTAGGATCATGTCCAAGATGCGCTCATGAATTCGGTGAAGATGAACACATGGCCTTCGTCGAGGAAATGATGGACTGCCCGAAATGTGGATGGCAGTGGGGTGAGAATCAAGGAGATGAAGCCCCGTATCCACCAGTGTGCTTATGTTATCTGAGTAGAGATATACGTATGTAGAGAACGTAAGATGGTATAGATAATGTATCACTATGCCATCTTACAACTTTCTGTTTCACTAGACTCCAGGGCGTGATGGGTTATACAGATTTGGATGCCTATGCCATCTTTGTATCTGACCTCCCATATAGCACATCATGCCTTGGAGTGTGGTGAAACATAATAGTGAAAGGGGAAATGATGGACAAAAACAGTGTGGTCATCGGTGAAGTAATAGATGAGAATGGGAGTCTGAAACTGTTAACTTCAAATCCTCAAGATAAAGAAGAATTCTGCTGGGTGTTCAGATTTTACGGTCCATGTGCATGTGATGCTTGCATGCACGATGGAACAGATGAATGTCCAGAAATATTCCTAGTAGAAGGAGAGTGACATGGAGTTTGTACCTTGCATCAGCATGATATTTATTGCAGCATCTGCTTATGTTGCGGTATGTATCATCAAGAAGCAATACGTATAAGGAGATTAAAATGGCAGCTCATGGATTTACAATTCTAACTCAGGTTGTTCCAAGATTATCTCTCGCACTTCCATCTCAGGATAAAGAAGAGATCGAAGACGTAATGGATTATTTCCAGAGAGCTTTAGATGCACCTGGCATGGGGACAGTTCCTTATACGTTTTGGAGTGATATGAACAATTCAGAGAGTATAGATGATGCATACCAGTCATCTGTGCGAGCGCTAGAGAATCAGTGTGCTCGCATGCAGGAGCTGTGCTATCCTGCAACGCTTGAAGAATGGGAGAAAGCTGAATTGGAAGAAATGCTCGAGGATGACACCCCCGCCACTAGCTCATTTTCATGTGGTAGATGTGGTGAGGCGCTAAATCCTATAGCAGCTATGATGGGAGATGTATGTGGGTCTTGTGTTCGGAAAGCTCACAGAGAAGTCATAGGAGGACAATGTGATCACTGAAGACAGAGAATTCAAAGAGATGGTGCGGGAGTCGGATGTTGCACACCTCGACAGTCGCGAGAATGAACATGTCGAAAAGGAGTTTTCTTGTCCATTCTGTTCTGAAACAAGGATGGATTATCTTGTATGGAGACATGACGACAGCTTGAAATGTACCGCATGTGGTACGGTATATAGAATCTAATCTCAGAGTTGGATGGGGATGGATCATATCCGGTTATTCATCCCCGTCTAGCTCCCTGATGTCGCCATCTATAACTTCTGATACAGGATCAGATAATACAGATGCAGCTACACCACGAGATGTGGAATGTGGTAATAGTTTTTGAACTTGATGTTTCAAGTCTTTCGAGAATGCTTCTCGGCTGTCAGTGTCGAGGTACTGCCGAGCAGTTTCTCCAACGGCTTGTAAAAGGAGACTGATAACATTCACATGGATATAAACATGCTTTCCGTGTCTGATTTCATTGAGGCGACCAGAAGAGTATGCTACTGCTCTGAGCATTTTGGTAAGAAGCTCAAAGTCAACTTCTTCTTCAGATGCCGCCTCAAAGTACTTTACTTTGTAAGTTGCAAGCTCTTTGGTAAAGTCAAGAATCTCTTGGTCGTCTTCGAGCATCCTGACGACATAATCTCTCGTTCTTGCATCTACCATGTCTAACAGTGGAGGATAGCCTTGCTTCTGAATTCCTCCACTACGAGAATCATGATGGGTACAATATCCTTCGCCAGGATGAGTTGTGCCCCAACCTGCCGGCATCTTGCAAGGCCGGCCAGATTTCGTCTTATAACCGCATTTCAGTTTATCATTCATAAACTCAATCTTAGTATATGTAGTTTCTATTGTCAAGTATAATACAAAAATACTATACATAATCTATGCAAAAAGGAGTAGTATGGAAAAGATAAAGAACATAGAAGAGAATCTGGATATGATATATCTAAGACAGTTTTGTATGTATGCAGATTCTCTCCGTGAACATGTTATGTTAGCGACTGTCATGCCAGTGGAACAAGTCTGGTTTGGTGTCGATGGAAATATGTATAAGTCTGGGATGAGGCTTACAACAAATCCCAGAAGAGAATCATTAAAGCCAAGGATAGTATATCCATGAACAAAACAAGAATTAGATTCCTAAATGACAGCGGCACAATAAAGGAAATTGAAGAGAACTGTAAGAACGTGAGACTTTCAGTGTATCTACCAGATTATCTCAAACATCTAGTAGCATTAGAAGCTCACAGACTAAGCACGGAAGACGAAAGGGTTTCGATGAGTAGTGTAGTGATCGAAGCTCTAAAGAGATATTTTAGGGAGGAGCAATGAGCTACTGCAGATTCTCGGATGGCGATGTTTATATGTATCCGCATATTGATGGATACATAGAGTGCTGCTTTTGTTCTCTGGCACAGCCGGATGGTTACAGATTACAACACTTCCATAACCATAAAGATGCGCTAGGCCATCTTCTCGAGCATCGCAAAGCAGGACATCATGTTCCACAGTATGCAATTGACAGGCTTACAGTCGATATGAAGAGAGCAGAGTTGGAAAATCTGCTATGGGAGCTATGCAGTGCGCAGGGCCAGATAGCTAAGAGGAACGAGTCGGGATTAGATTGGGGCATTGACAACTATTACAAGAGGCGTGAAGAGCTGATGGATGAGATTCTTGATATAGCTCTCGATTATAGGAGGAACAATGACGAACTTTGATAATGAAGAATCTACAAAAGTTAAAACTTACGTAATAGGAGTTTGTACAGGATTCGTGGCATGTGCGAACATGGTATCAGTAGCATTTTATGTTCGACCTGTCCTGTTAGCACTTGTAATTAACATTGTAATGACTCTTGCTTTTCTGATAATTGGTATAGTTATTGTAGCATGGGAGGAATGTTCATGACTTGGACAGAATTCAGTGACATGTATTCAGGTGGAGATCCTAAGCTTCGTGAGACGAAAATCTACATCGAAGCTCCAGAAGAGATAGCGGCCAAGGTGTTCACAGCTATCTATGGCAGAAATCCACGACATGTAACATGCTCATGTTGTGGGCCTGACTATGGCATCATAGAAGATGATACGCTTGAAGAAGCTACAGACTATGCAAGAAAGTTGTCAGCGCAAGAAAAAACTTTCTACGAGAAAGAAACATATGTACGCATGAAAGATTTAGAGGGTATAAGCATAGAAGAGTTTGAAAAACAACCCCACGTAAAGATCTGGCGAAAAGAAAGCTCTTTACAGATTAGCAAGATGTATTACCTGCAAAGGGGGGAAAAATGAGCAATCGAGATGAACTGATGTATATCGTAGGTGTGAGTATAGGGTATGTTATCATGTGGATTATGCTCGATGTAATACGTCCAGCAGATCATTGGGCTGCAACAGCTTTTGTTCTAGTCTTCTCTGCAATTGCGGTGTTCGTTGTACCCAAAATAATTGGGAAGATACTATGAGTAAACAAATAGATAATGCAATGCAGCTCAGATTCAAGCTGGCTGCCAACTATCCAGAGGTTCTAGAGATACTATCTCTAGTTCTTTCTGGGCCGAGATGCGGTGGAGACTTAGAGCCTGTTCTGAATACTATATTCTCAGAATATTTTCGTTACCTTTATTACGTAAGGGGTGATGAAAGCAATCATGAGAATAGCTCGTTCTCTTGGAGATCAGAAAGATATGAATTGTCAAGAGATGTAAGTACGCTAGCTAAGAGAGATGCTGATATGATTATATGCATAGCTAGTGCTTATAACATGGCCGGCTGTGATGCATACAAGATACCAGCTATCAGATTGCTTGACAATCTCAAGTTCTTCTTCAGTGCAGTTATAGACGTGAGTAATTTGTTAGTTGAACTTGAGCTGGAAGAAAGCATCATTCAAGAAATTGCCAGAATGCGTAAGATTGCTAAGTGGTTTCTAGATGACGTAAACAGCTTTGCCTGCAACAGCTTCGCAAGCCATTTAGAGATTTCGAGAAAGTATAAGGTGTTATCAGTAGATTGAAAGGAAATCTATGATGTCAATTGAAACAAAGATAGGACTTCTACTGGCTGGCATGTGCATCGTTTCTTTTGTAATAGGATGTACTGCTGGTATGGAAATCTCTGTGAACAGAATCTGCAGGAATGCTAGATATGACAGCGGTTCCTATGATGGAGGCGTTGCAAGATGTAAGTACATAGTAGATGGCATTGAGATGTATATACCTGTCGTAAACCTTATAGAAGTACCTGGTGTGTTATCAACGGACTGAGGAGGAGTCCGATGGTATGTCGGTATGGCGTTTTGATCGCTGTACCATCAATGCATCTCGCATAGTGTGAGATGTGTATAATAACTTTAGATCTTAAGGAGGTCTAAAAAATGATTACGAATGAGAACGTTATCAGCTTGCGCCTGGTCGTCGCCGGCCAGGATGTCCGCACCGTCAGGATGGTCGAGGGCACGACCCTCGGTCAGCTCCTTCAGAATCACACCGACAGGGATGGCCGCACGCTGTCCCCATCCTCCGGCCAGTTCTTCGTCAACGGAGCGTCCATTAATGAGGATTACGAGTTCGTAGACGATAATCAGATGTTGATTGTCGTGGGCGCAGTTTACAACGGGTAATCTCGTTGTAGGCTGTTAGTCTTATAACTCTGGGGAGGCCTCCTCCTGGCCTCCCCTAAGGGTTGCAGAAAAGGGGAAAACCATGATAAACAGATACACTATAAAAGGCCTGTATAATTTCATCAAACAAGACCAAGCAAGAGATATAGGTTTCTATCAATCTCAGCATAGACGTGTGGCAAGAAACTACATCGAAAGAAACCCAGATTATTGCATCAAGATGAAGACCGGCTACTACGAACATGAAGAGATGGAAGAGAAATATCCATATATTGTATTCAGCAACAAAATTCCCGGAAATTATGGTAGTACTGAGCATTGCCTGATAATGATTACACCCGAAAGGGTCTACAGCGACTATCAATCTTGCAGTGAATGTGCAGGAGATACAATTCTGATTGTAGACCCGAGTTCAAGAAGTTTTGTGACAGGCAAGGTAAGGCCTGATGTATTTTTACAATCAGGTCTTAGGATTTCAGATAATGGAGCATTTATCCTTCTTGATGATGGACTGAGAGAGATATATAACTTAGTAGAAAACAAATACACATTTGACTATTATGGATGGGAAGATTTATGCTTACAGATATCCAAGAAGTACAACAAGTGCGAGAGATCTCTAGCTATAGAGTTCATCGAGCACATGCATGGAAATGAAAGAAAGTCATGTCCTGAGATTTGTGGAGATGTAAAGTCTGTAAGCTCTGATGATTTTGATATTATATATACAACAAAAAGGAGTTTTGGATTTAAGAAAAGTTTGTATATATCGGGCGTGCTCAAGAGATTCAGGTCGGTTGGACAGTACGATATAGCAGTAGAAAAAGATGTGTTTATAAGACTGATATTTAATCTCGTAAGAGATGATTATTACTCAGGCCCTCAATATGATAATAACCCAAATGCATATAACGTATATGCGCATTCATACCCTCAGACAGAGATACACCCACACATTACAAACGATAGCAGTTGCTTGGGTAGTGTCTGCATGGACAAGGGTTCTATAAAAGAGATGTTAATGGCAGGCCAAGATGAAGCGGCAGCAATAATAGCTGCTGGAAATCTAACTTATATCAATCCAAACGATTGGTACTCATCGGAGTTTATCATTCAGAATGGCTATTATATATGCGAGTACTGTGAAGGTATACAATCTATAGAAGACGCATTTTATTGTGATCATTGCGGGTGTTACTTCTGCGAATCACATCCAACAACCGCTTGCAGCATCTGTGGCGACGAAAGATGTGAATATTGTGGTCATAGGGCATCATGCGAAAATTGTTACATAACTATATGCTATGACTGTGTAAACTCCGGCAGAACCGGCAGATGTGATGTATGTCAAGCTGTAATCTGTAACGACTGCTACGAAAGAGACAGGACTTGTAGATACTGTGAAACAAGGGAGGATGAAAATGAGTAAAATAGAAGATCTTATGAAAATGCTACTTGAAATAATTGAGACAAGCAAGACAGTAAAAGAGAAAGAAGCAAAGGTTGTAAAGCCTCCTCCCAGAGAGGCTAATCCAGACGTAGGAGATAGAACACTAATCATAAGCGATGAAGTGGTTAGAAGTCTCCTTACAGCTGCATATCTCGTTGGGGATATCGAGCTGAATGGACTTGGTTTGGTATCAGAGAATGACGGCGAGATTCTCTGGGAGAAAGCATGGGTTCTCTCGGACATAGATGGATTAAAAGACAATGGCGAAAGAAGGCCGTCTGGGTCATCCGTTGCTGTAAAGATGGACCCGGAACAAATGGCGGTTAAGATTGCAGAAGTCGTAGAGATGGGAAGAAGCCCACGAGATTTAAGATTGTACTGGCATACACATGGGATCTGGTCAAGCTTCTTTTCGAGTACAGATCTAAAAGCAATTCAAGGGGAAGTAGAGTTTGCAGGGGGGAATGAAATCATCAACGTAGTTTTTGTTCCTGGCAGCTTTGATGCCAGGATAGATAGCGGTCTTGGGGATGATAAATCCGCCGAGACAATAGGAACCATAAAGATGGAGGGTGAAAATGAGAAATATAGAGTCGTTGGGAATGTTCAGTCGTCAAAGTTACATCTGTCAACCATCCAGACTGCCGGAAGTCAGTATGATTGGGGCCGGGCACCTGGGAAGCATGATAGCCTTTGGTCTCAGTCAGATTGGCGTCGGGGCCAAGACAACACAGGAGGAGAGTTCGCTGGTTGTCTCCTCGAGGAACTCGATGAATTGTGCCCAGACTGTGGAGGGTTCATCGAAGAAGTTGATATTGGGGAGTGGGGAAAGATCTGCTGCGACTGCGGCAGAATCATGGGTGGCGAGCTGGATGGAATCAAACTATTCTAATCTATTAGAAGCTATTAAGTCGTCATGCATTGTTATCTTTGACGATGACATAGTGAACTTGCACAATGTAGCAGCATCATACTATACACGAAAACAATCTATATTACAGATGCCAAAGGCGCAGGCAATGGTCGAGAACATGAATGCACTTATGGATGTAAATGTTCTCGGTATAAAAGCCAAGGTTCCATCAGGTTTACCGGTGTCGTATGCAGTAAAACCAGTGGTAATCATTAGTACAGATTCCAGGAGATCCAGGGTCCTCTTCTGGAGCCACGTCAAGAGAGAAGATGATGTTGAACTCCTTATAGATGCCAGGTCAGGTTGGGATGTAACATCTATCCATACATGCAAGATGGACGATGGTAGAAGCCGTCAGGCGTACAGTGATAGTCTAGAAGCAGAAGGCGGCAATATACCATGTTCTGCTAGAGCAGTGGGTTATAACAGCATTGGTGTAGCTGCCAACGTAGCTGCAATTGTAAAGAGCTATGCTAATAACGAGACATTTCCAAGTTACATAATGCAGGACTATAAAACATGGTCTAATATAATTGTGTAAGGAGAATAACAATGGAAATCACAGCAGTTGCTTTGCACAAATGCGCCATTGTGCATTACGGATTGAGGGCAGTATTAGAAGAGAAGTACGACTGTAACCTTCTAGGCGCTGTAAGTGCTGGTGAAGCTCAAATGCACATGAGAAGTTATGCATGTAACATCATGTTCATAGAGCTTCCAGAATTCACAAGCAGTGTAGCAAGCTTTACATCTTCACTGCCTGTAATCTGTCTTTCTGACAGCTCGAAAGTAGATATCCTGCAAGACGCGATTAGCCTTGGCGCATCAGGTTATTTACTTATGTCAGACGAGATAGATGAATACTATATAGTATTAGAATCGGCATTAAAAGGCAAACTTAGAGCACGATCAGAGGACGTAAAAAGACTAATAAATAAGTTAGAAGAGAATCGGCGCGTGAGCACAGAAGCGTTATCAGATCTAACGTCACGAGAAGTAGATGTATTAGAGCTTCTCGTGCAAGGGAAAGATAACAAAGAGATAGCAGATGAGTTATCAATAGCGTATGGAACGGCAAGAAATAAAGTCTGGCAAATACTCTCTAAAACCCATCAACCCAATAGAACTGCTCTAGCACTGTGGGCAGTTGAAAACAACATAGTAGATAGAGAGTAAGCATGGAGAATGTTGACTTTGGTGGAGTAATCGGCCAGCAACAGGCCAAAAACCTTCTGGTTCGTGCTAAAGAGAATAGGATGAACATCTTATTCGTTGCACCACCAGGGTACGGAAAAACTCTATTGGCTCGGAAATACTTAGAATCATTTAACTCATCCATTGTAGAAATAAACGGCACAGAGAAAATAAGCAATATAGTAGAGAAGATTAATAAAAACTCTGACAAACCCATCTTGATAGATGAAGCACATAAGATGAGAGGGTCGGAAGCGATATATAAACATCTTGATGGAGAAGTTGAGAGAAGACCAACATTTGAAGATCTTACATTAGATATAACTGATATTGATCTAAGTATCATCTTTGCATTAGCTACTACTGACGAGGGCAGATTAACAGATGCTCTTGTTAGCAGATTAGTAAAAGTAGCATTAAGACCCTACAGTCATGATGACTTAGTAGAAATAGCTAAGCTAGAACACAAACACAAAAAAGATGTTTTAGCTGAAATAGCAACATTAGCTAGAGGGAATCCAAGGAGGGTCAAGTTATTGTCAAAACTGCTTTCAGGTAGATCGCTTAAGAGTGGTCGAGATGTACAATCTCAGTTACAACTACTGGGACTGCCAATGGGATTAGATGCAAGAGAAAGTAGGATGATGAAAATATTAGTGAGCAAGCCAAGAGGTATAAGTACTATAGCTGGTTTAATGTCAACAGATTCTCATACAATTAGGATGATAGAAAGCGACCTCATACAGTCTGGGCTAGTAGAGGTTACATCGAAAGGTAGATCTCTTACAAGTGATGGCATCGAGGTCGCAAAGGAGTTGTGAGATGTGTAAAGAACTCAAGAAGACAATTAGAACGATGGCAAGCAGAATGGAGTACAGGCTTTCTGACGATGAAATAAACTTTATTATAACAAGGGCCTGTGATAATACACATTTTAGGAAACAACTGAGATGGATAGTACAACTATGCGTAGAGGATTTCATAGAAGATCAATATGCTAAACATGCAGACTTCATAAATGATTTGATGGATGATGTTTGATTAAGGAGAAAACAACATGACCAAAATAGAAACTACGGACACAGTGCAAGAAGCAATCATCAAGATGTCAGACGGAAACCCAGGTGCAGTAAGGGTTCTGTGTGATGTAATAAATAACGGCAGAGCTATAGATCCAGATAGTGCGATGGGGTCATTTGGGTCTATAGCAATCTTGGATATGTTAGAGATTTATGGGTCTGGGATATGGATGCTTTACAAGGATGTATGCGGAGAAGATATCGTAAAGATGATTGCCGTACTTCGCGCATGGCAGATCGGGTTGGTTTCAGCATCTACAATTACTTATGCTATGGAAAATCGTGGAGATGGTTTAGATGTAGATGATGTGCTATCTCGAGTACAAGAAAGATTACCAGACTTTGGAAAGGAGTGAAGACACAATGAGGTACTCAAAGATTCAGACATTGTATAATCGTGACACCGATGGTAATTTCGGTGTTATACCAGGGCAATTTAGATGTGACGAATTTGCCTTGATTAGCAAATGGCTCATTACTGAGAAGATAGATGGGCGCAACCATCGAGTTATGCTGTTTGCAGATGGTCATGTAGAACATCGAGGTCGTACTGACCGTGCTCAGTTTGCACCCTTCATGATGGATGCTGCCCAACGGCTGGTAGACAATAACACGTTGCGGACAGTCATTGAGCAAGATGTCAATGGTGAATGGCCGATGACTATTCTGTATGGCGAGCTTTATGGCCCGAAGATTCAATCGGGCGGGAAGTATTGTGATAATATCAGGTTACGCTTATTCGATGTTAGAATTGGTGACTGGTGGCTAAATTACAAAGATGTAGTATCAATATCTGGAAAGCTAAACTTAGGTTATGCGCCCGTATTAGCAGTCGAAGCTGATTGGGTTCCTACTTGCAAGGCTGAGCTTTTGGATTTATTTCCATACAATTGCAGTGTAATAAACAAAAGAGAAAATGTTGAACCAGAAGGCATCGTAGCTCGCACTGATCCACTCTTACTCAATCGTAGGGGTGAGCGGGTGATGTGGAAGTTGAAGGTCTCAGACTTTAAGGGGAAGGGACACAATTCCAGATGATTAAAGTTGGCGAGGTATTATATACGATGAATAATCGTGACGAGTTTACATCAGTTGAGACTCATCACGCAATGATAAGCATTACTGAGAGGGACAGCGAGACAGTTATAAATATCACATCGTGCACAGAGAAGATAATTGACTTAGTATGGGTAATACCAGATAGGATTGTTACCTGCAAAATAAGGAGGGAGTGATGAATGTCCATCCATAGCTGTGGAGACTGTAATACTGCCAAGAGTAATAGATCATTAGAAGAATACAAAAAATGGATAAAGCGAAGCTATGAACAGATGTTCACATAGAAAGGAGTGCGTGTGATGTTTGAGAAGAATATACACCCTTATATGGGTGTGAGCTGTGATCACATTAAAGAATTCAGCAACGGAAGAAAGTTCAGAATCATTCTTTACTCTGCCTACAACGCGAGAGGGCTTATTGGATGCGAAAACAATGGGATAGCCATTTTGGACGAAGACAATCTCATGGTGGTCGTGGACAGCATCGCACAACAAGGAACAGGGTATTTTGGGCCAAGCGAAGAACAGCTTGCAACATTTGATGATCTTATAGATATGGATTGGGAAGAGTTCAGGCAGGAAGTAAACAAAGCCAGAAGATTAAGGAGACCGATATAACAATGGACTTCATAACAGACTATAAGATGTGTGATGCATGCCTGGCCGTTATCGCACGGGTGGCCGAGATGTTTCAGGACGATGTGCTAGGAGACACTGATGACCCGGAAGCTCCGCTTATGTATACATCAGATAACTACCTTCTTTGTGGAGCAACGGCATGCAAGGCAATAACAGATGGAACAAGGCCTTCGTCTGGAGATAGAGTAATGACCAAGTACGGACTTGCTGAAGTAATAGAGTGGGTTCATGGACTTGGTGAATATGAGCTTAGACTTGTAGATCATCCTCCCTGCTTAGAGTTCACAGACATAGTATATCAACCACCAAGAAACATTAACCCTATAAAAGGAGAATGACATGAGTACTGCAGTGCCACCTATGCACACTATAAGCATGAGCGTGCTAGAGATTATTCTTACAGCAATACCGTTTGTTCTTGCTATTGGACTGCTGGCATTGACATGGAGGCTCAATATAGTTTCAAAGATGTATAGGTTGTCAGCAGAAGTCCTTCGTGTTATGGGGGATACAATAAGGAACATAGCTGAAGAGGACGAACTCTCAGAAGGACAAAGAATATATATCGTGATGACAGCAAGGTACGTGCTCGACAACTGGGAAGAGACTTATGATTTAGAGGATAGCTGGAGAAGCTACAAGGAGGCAGAAGATAAGGAACAGTGGGTACATGATAAAGTATACAGCTTATTGAAATTGGAGGAAATACAACAATGATTACTCAGAAGAAAATAAAGATGCTAACAACGGTAGGTATTCTATATGTAATAGTAGCATCCCTGATACTACAGAGACCTAAGGATGCAGGCGCAATATCAGTAGATAATGCTGTTGCACCAGAAGTGCAACAAACCGAAATAATAATTGAGAGTATAAACAACAATGAACTATCTCCTTTCTGGTCGTCACAGATAGCGAGATGGAATCACTTAATCACGAAAAGGGAATTTGATGCGAACCTTCTTGCTGCAATTATGCATGTCGAAAGCGGTGGCAGGCCAGATGCTATAAGCTCTGCAGGAGCAACAGGCTTAATGCAAGTGATGCCTCAAAGCGCAATTGCAGGGAGGCCCACAACACAGCAACTACTTAATCCCGAAGTTAATGTGAATTGGGGAATTAGAATATTGAGAGAATATACAGATCAATTTGGTGGCGATATCAGGCTTGGCCTTGGGGCATATTACATGGGGCCGAGCAGGGCTAACACAGATGGCGGTAGATGGTACGCGGATAAGGTGTTGAGTTTGTACGCAAGAAGCCTATTGCACCGAGACGACGGCTGAAAATACATCGTGTTTGATGTAATCAAACCTAGGTAGCATTAGTTTAAGGAGGGAATATGAGCAAAACACCAGCAGGAAGAATAACAAAAGGGAAGTACCTTGAGAGCTTCACTGAAGCTTATAGAAAGACTGAGAAGTCAAAACAATGGTCTGTATACAAACCTGGATTCGTATATGCTATGACTATTGAATTTACAGAGCCACGAACTATTGAGGATGCAATAGATTATTACTTATCCTGGTCGGGACAGGACGATATGATAGAAGAAATACAGTTTTGGAAAAGCTCATCAGATTAAGGAGGGAGAATAATGCCAGCATTTATAACAACTGTAAAAATTGTTCACGTCTCAGAAAATGAACAGTCTGCATTTGAACACATTGAGAAATTGTTTAATAGTGTTTATGATGACTACGTACTCGACTGGTGGTATATACAGCGACCAAGGCGCCATCTGGTTATAGAGATTGAATCTGGATGCGTAAGAGAAGTTTATACTACTGATGGTAGTGCATATACTATTGTTGATCATGATATAAAAGATGATAGGTAGCAAGAGGATTGATTATGGATAAGATAAAGAAAAGACTCAGAAGGATATTAGACAGGCATAATCCCGATTGGGACCTAATATGTAATGAGCCTATAGTAACGTGGTCGGATAATGAGCTTGCAAGTGTAATCGAGATGTTGATTGTTAAAATTGAAACCTTGCAAGAAAGAATAGATCAAATGACACAAATACAAGACGGACAGGTTCATGTTATGGGATCTGTAGATACAGAATATGCTGAGATTGAAAACGAAGAAGAGAAAATCATAGAAGATTATTGGAAGAAAGACTGGGGCTACTAGGAGATCGAGATATACTAACCATCTAAAAAAGGGGGGGTTGGGTGGAGCTTTATGCTCTGCTCAGCCCCCTTTTTTTGTGTGTGACAAATGTCACGGATGACAAATGTCATGGTAAAAATATCCACTCATGACAAATGTCATGGAAAAGAGGTGTGTTCGTAACTACGTACTATATACACATCATGGTATAATGACCCCATTAGTTAGGCCGCACCCCACTTAACGTACTGCTCAATAAGGAGAAACAAAATTGAGAATCGGATTAGTTTCAAAACTTTGCGCCCAGCTCAAACCTGGGCTTCCACCTGTACTTTTCGTAGGAAGTACAGGTATAGGAAAGACACAAGCAATAGCTCAAGGAGCCGAGTTGTCTGGAAGAACTCTCGTAGCCGTTCCCCCTCTTTCTACGATGTTGCCCGAAGATGCTTCAGGAATCCCCATACCTCACAAGGAAGAAGGTGTTGTAGAATTTATGCCACCTGACTTCTGGAAGATACCTGGGAATGCACTACTGTTCTTAGATGAGTTAAATTTAGCGAGACAGGATGTTTTATGCGCCTTGTGCAGTGTGCTTTGGCCTCTTGCAGATGGTAAGAGAAAGATTGGAAGTATAAATATTCCAGAGGATACACTTGTTGTATCAGCAGCGATGCCACCATCTAGCGGTGTGACAGTTAGGCAGCTACCACACTTTCTGAGATCGAGACTCGCTATCATCTCTGTCGAAAGTCATCTGGATGATTGGATTGTATGGGCGCAGCTTAATCAGTTAGATCCTGCTGTAATTGCATTTATCACTAGAAATCCTAACTTGTTAGCTCCCGACCCTCCTAACAGTCAAGAGCTTGAGGCTTTCCCCACGCCAAGAGCATGGCAAGCAGTATCTGACTCTTTGATCTTTGAGAAGCTTGAGACAGAGCTTTGTGAGCAACGCATAGCAGGACTTGTTGGACCTGGTGCATGCAATGACTTCATGCAATTTAGGTACAATATGTCGAGATTGCCCGACCCAATCGATGTGATAACAGGAGTAATTGACTTTCCCTCTGAGACTTCGGTGCAAATAGCAACTAGTGCTGCTATTGCCGAGTACCTATTAACTAATGCAAATGAAGAGCTTGTTAAAATGTATCTCAAAAATTCGTTAGAATGGCCCGCAGAATTGGTAACAGCTTATCAGTTCCCTGTATTCCAGGCGGCAACACCTAAATGGAGAAGAGATGTTGGACTTGAACTAACTCAGATTAGCGTAAGCAACCCAGAATGGGTTGAAAGATTCAAGTCGTTATTCTCAGCAATTCACAATGTCTAAAAACACTGAGATGCGCCCCGAAATACCCCCCACCCTACTGGTAAATGGAGATAGCATATCTATACTTGATGGATTTATAAATTCAGGGATAAAAGCTGACTTAATAATTACTGACCCACCGTATAAAATGACTAGTAGAGGAAACCCCGGTGGTACTGGTGGTATGCTGAAAAAGAACATTGTGATGTCAGGCCAAGTATTCCAACATAATTATTTAGAGATTGATGACTGGATAGGAAAACTTTATGAGGTACTACAAGAATCAGGGCATTGTTATATTATGACGAATGATAAGAATCTTAAAGATTATCTAGTTTCAATAGAGAATGCCGGATTTAATGTCTTTAAGACTTTAATATGGGATAAAGTAACTCCTATAGTAAACATGTATTATATGAACGTACATGAATATATTATTTTCTGTCGTAAAGGTCGTGCGAAGAAAATAAACAACTGTGGTACGAAAAGCATACTACAAATACCAAATAATAAACTTAAAGATGACGAAGGGAACAATTTACATGATACCGAAAAACCTGTAGGATTGATGAGAATATTAATTGAGAACTCTTCAAGAGAAAGAGATTTGGTACTAGATCCATTTATGGGGATCGGTTCTACGGGCGTAGCAGCTATACAGACTAATAGAAGATTTATTGGAATAGAACAATCCATTGATTATTGCTTTATAGCTAAAAACAGAATGAATTCGCCGTCGAGTTTAAATCTATTTAAGTGGAGATAAAAAAGAAATGTTAGATATAAATGACTTGCCAGCAGATAAACTAAGAGAAGAAGATTTAATAGGTGGAAGCATGAGTCGTAGAGAGAAGATGAGCTTAATTGAAAGTATTGCGAATGAGTTATCAGATCCAGACGGCCCATGTCCTGAAGCAGCTTGTGTATTATATGGATTGCTTGCTGTGATGGAAATAGGAGAAGAAATAACCTACATGATTCACTGTGCTACTATTACACAGCAATTACAAGAAACACAGAGATGGAAAGAAAGACAAAGAGTTACAAATGTCACTAATACAAATATCTAAACTAGGATTACATAAGCTAGAAAAGCAGTATGAAGATATATGTAGAAAATGCGGAAAAGAAAGGACTCGAGATGAGGAGAGTAAAGTTTCAGAGTATTTTGCTAAGGGGATGTGTCGCCCTTGTTATTATAAGAAGCTAAAAAAGAAACGCAAGAAAGGATTACACGGAATGCACGGAGATGGAATATAGGTAGTCGATCCGGGCGTAGTAGTTTTTAGTTTTAATGTTTCAAGGTTTTTAGGTTTTAAGGTTTAAAGCGTCGTAATAAGATATATACTGTCGCGTTGCGAGTTACTATATATTATATTACGAGGCTTTAAGGATTAAAAGTTACAAAGATTCAAAGATTTAAATTATAAACTACTACGCCCCGGACCCAGTTCATACTACATGACACATGTCACATAGCGCCGTAACGCACGAGGTAGCTTTCTAACAGGGGCATTTTGCTACATACAATGCGCTATCTAAATCCAACACTCGTCGCTTAGAACGCCACCTAACGCAATCTAAGCCCATTCTAGAACACAGGTAGGCCCATATATGACAACACTAACCGAACCCTTAGCAACCAACGTATCCAAAGCCAAAGTTGTACTACTCCGCAGATTTCCGTTCTTCGGACATCTTGCTCTTTCTGCACCGGTGCGAGAATCTACATTAGTGTCAACCGCCGGTGTCAGTGGAACTACTATATACATCAATCCAAATTTATTTAATGATGCCAGTATACAAGATCAAGTATTTCTTCTAGCACACGAGCTACTACATCTTGCACTACAGCATCAGCCCAGAAAAGGCTGGCGCGAGAAAGTCAAATGGAACCTGGCATGCGATATAGTAGTAAACGATATCATCGAAAGCCAGGGTATGCACGTCATGCAATATGCAGTAACTAAACATACCATGTTTGGTGATACTCAAAGCTCGCTTACTGACGTAGGAATAAACATGGAAGAGCTAAACGCCGAGACCATTTATTCTATGATATCAGGATTTGAAAACATGAATGGACAGCTCGAAGAGAGTTTTACTGCTCAAGACTTGGTAGACGAGATGGAGGGCGAAAGCGGCGAAAAAATAAATTGGGACTTCCAAATTAAAGCTGCCGCAAAACATGCACGATTATCATATGGCGACATGCCAGGATGGATAGAACGCAAGATAGGAATTACGAAACCAAAGCTCGATTGGATTAGTATCCTATCATATTTCGTAGGATCGGTAAACAATCAAGAAAGATCTTACAGAAGATTATCCAAAAGACATCTATGGCGAGATGCTATCATCCCAAGAAACTCTAACTACGATGCCTTCCTAGCAATAGTAATAGACGCCAGCGGGTCTATCACTCCAAAGACATTAAACATGTTCATAAATGAAATTAACAATACAAGCCTGACAATCAATGTGCCCTTCCGTGTTATAGTGCATGACACAGCCATAACGCTCGACACAATTATGCAGCCTGGTTCTTGTAACATACGATCCATCAAGGGTGGCGGGGGAACAGACTTTATCCCTGTAATAAACAGCTTAAAAGAAAACCCGCCTGATGGCGTTGTATGGTTAACTGATGGATACGGTAGATACCCAGAAGAACCCCAATTCCCCATCCTATGGATTCTTACCAAGCGACATTACGAGCCACCATACGGATGGTCAGTAGTGCTAGATGATGTACGCATATGACATTTGTCACGCAAAAACACATGACATTTGTCACGCCGAAAAGTGACGTATACGACTACGTAAAACACTATACATACCTTATAATAGAGCCACACCTTTGAACACGAACCCTCTCTAAAGGAGAAAAAGATGCTTGAAAACATTTGGACAGGACTAAAGAATATTCGGTACTGGCTCCCAGTCATCTGGAGTGATAGAGACTGGGATTATAATTTTCTATTAATAATCCTAGCGCACAAACTACGCTCTATCCAAGACTTCTTCGAAAGTGACAAAACAATACTCTCTTATGAACACTGTAAAAAAGCAGCGGGCAACGCAAGAGAATGCGCTATGCTTGCCGAAAGACTTATAGAATACACTTCACAAAATGCAGCATTTGCCGAACATGAAACCAAGTGGGGAAAGTCAGAACTTATTATTGATGATGAAACACATGAAATACATTTCATATATAAGAGTTTCCCAGACAGAGAGAGTTCTATTAAAGCCTCTAAAGAGCTAAGAGAACTACTTGATAAAGCTCAAGAGCAAGAAGAAAAAGACAAAAAAGATCTATTCTCTAATCTAAATGAAAACTTATACAGTTGGTGGGATTAATATATGGTGTTGTTATATAACGATGATTGTACTGATATACTAAGACATATGGAAGATAATAGCTTAGATATAATTTTAACAGATCCTCCATACGGAATAGAATATTTAAGTAATCATTATAAAGATGGCAACCCCTTTTCAGAAATAATAGGCGACGACGAGTTTCCTGCATATTTAATACCAGAGTTTAAGAGGATAGCAAAGAAAGCAGTATTTGTATTTTGTCGATGGGATAACTTGATAGAAACAGAAGGGCTAGAAAAACCTAAATCCTTTATTGTTTGGGTGAAAAACAATTGGGGAATGGGAGATTTGCAGCACGAATTTGGAAGAATGTGGGAAGGGATACTTTTTTATCCCTGTGAAGAACACGAGTTCGAAAAAAGATTACCAGATGCAATCCATTGCGACAGAGTTCCAGCAAGCCAGTTAGTACACCCAACACAAAAACCCGTACCATTGTTAGAGCAATTAATACGTAACAATTCAAAACCAGGAGACACGGTGCTAGATCCGTTTATGGGGTCGGGAAGCACAGGTGTAGCATGTGTACGGTCTGGCAGAAACTTTATCGGAATAGAAATAGATGAAACCTACTTTGATACAGCCGAAAAAGAAATTAAGAAAGCACAAAACCAATTGAGTCTACTATGATTTACACTATAGGTTACGCAGAACATTACGAGAAACAATTTAAAGAAAGCGAAGCACAAGGCAAACCTCTCATAAAAATAGGGCGCACCATAGATTACAATGGCGGGTCTGTCTGGCGCACACGCGAAGAAGCACAAAGCTACTTAGACGGACGGGGCATGCATGAATACTCTGTATACGGAGTCCTGGCTGATTGGGACAGGGATACAGAAGGAAACAAATATCATTCATTCAATAATTTATTAGTTAATTCGGAGTTAGTAAAGATTTAATGTTAACAGGAAACCAAAAAGAGGTATTTACAAGAAGATACGTTAGGAAAGACGCACAAGGAAATCCTATAGAAACAGTAGAAGATGTATTCCACAGAGTCGCACTCAACGTAGGTATAGTAGAAAGACAGTGGCACGACGACAATGAAGTAGAAAAAACAATTAAAGACTTCGAGTCCATGCTATCCGACATGGAATTCCTCCCCAATTCCCCAACGTGGACAGGCGCAGGGACTCCACTAGGTTTACTTTCAGCATGCTTTGTGCTTCCAGTAGAAGACGACATGGGACGCAAGCGCGGTGGCATCTTTGACACGCTTAAAGATATGGCATTAATATTCCAGACCGGAGGAGGTATAGGACTATCATTAAGCAAGCTACGACCAGATGGTGCATACATCAGCACGTCAGGCGGTAAGGCTACAGGGCCAGTAGGATTTCTAAAAGTATTCGATAAAGCATCAGAAGTGATTTCGCAGGGAGGATGCTTAACACCAGATACTCTAGTATTTACTGATAAGGGCATGCTACGCCTTGACGAGATCATTCCTAACCCTAAAGAGGGATGGGGCAATCACAGTATAAAGGTTGCCACTGATGAAGGTGTAAAACGATCTCCAGCATTCTATAACAATGGTATATCCAAGACCCTCAAAGTTTACACCAATTCGGGTATCAGTATCGCGGGAACGCCAGACCACAAAGTCAAATTGATGACTAAAAACGGTCTCCTGTGGAAAGAGATAAAGCATCTGCAAAAGGGCGATTACATAGCGATAAAGCTGGGAGAGCACACAGGGCACAAGCAAGAGCTAGATCATCCAACTATAACTCACCACAACCAAATCGAGCCCACCTTCCCAAATACACTGAACAAAGACCTAGCATTCTTTCTAGGCTACTTAACCGGAAATGGATTCGTCGCATCTAATGAAGGTGATTACAGAGTGGGTGTCACAGTTCCTCATAAATCATACCTAATGAAAGAGATGCCACGGCTTATAACATCCCTGTTCAGCGTACCAGTCTATCGCAGTGTGGACAAGGGCAATAGCTCCACAACCCTTATCGTTCACAATCGTGCTCTCAAAGAGTTTCTTGAAATGAATGACTTGGATAAAAAGGACAGTCTCACAGCCCGCATCCCCAAGAAGATACGCATGAGTCCAAAGAGTATCTTAGGTGTATACCTGCAAGGACTGTTTGAAGCTGACGGGTCTTTATGTCATGGATACCCACAGCTAAATACATCGTCACACAGACTTGCCAATGAGATAGCTACAATGCTAATTGGCCTCGGGTGCCCCGTAAACATCAGGGCTCGCCAGCCATCTAAAAACCGTTGGGGTGACAGTACATCCTATTTTGTTAGGCCGAAATCACACATTGGACTTAATTCTTACAGAAAGTATGTTCCCTGCCACAAAGAATCACGTTTTATGGCAGTCGAGGATCATAAGCCAGATCTCTCCAGAGAGCAGTCTTACCGCCTGCCATATCCGAATCAGTGGATAGGTAAAGTCCTAAACCTGGTAACACGAAAAGAGTACCCACGTCTTAGAAAGAGTTTGCTGCGGTACAGAAGGGGCAGTAGAAACCTTACTGTATCTGCATATAAGTCGCTGTCGCAAGACTATGAGGTCTTTAGAAATAACGCAATGCCAGTAGATAATATCTGGTTTGTTGAGGTTACAAAAGTGGAGCCCGCTGGCGAGTCACTGACACTAGATCTGGAGGTTGAAGACAATCATACGTATTTAGCCAATGGCATCATAACACATAACCCTCGCCGGGGCGCTGGCATGGCAGTACTCCGTTACGACCATCCTGACATCTTAGATTTTATCACTTGCAAACAGTCCGAAAACGACATCACAAACTTTAACATTTCAGTAGCAGTAGACAATGATTTCATGACAGCGGTTAAAGAAGACTTAGAGATAGCATTAATAAACCCCCAGGACGGTAAGGTCTGGGATAATATCAGTGCTAGATCTATAATGAACGCTATAACCTCTAATGCTGTCAACAATGGCGAACCAGGGCTTTTATTTTTAGACAGAGCAAATGAAGACAACCCATGCCCGTCACTAGGCAGTTATCATGCTACAAACCCTTGCGGTGAGCAGTTTCTCAAACCCTATCAAAACTGCTGCTTAGGTACAATCAACTTAGTCAAACATCTCGACTCGAACAACAAAATAAATTACGAGAAACTAAACAGAACAATTAAGCTAGGAGTCCGCTTTCTCGACGATGTTATTGACGCTAACAAATACATCAAATCCATACCCGAACTAGAAGAGAAAGCAAAGGAAACACGCAGAATCGGCCTCGGTATCACAGGACTTGCAGACGTTCTTTACCTTAACAATATAAGATATGGCAGTGAAGAAGCTGTAAGTTTTATAACGAATTTAATGATGGATATAAGAGCTACAGCAATAGAGACGAGTGTTGAGTTAGCACAAGTACGAGGGCCATTTCCTGCATTTGAAGAAAGTATATACGTAACAGATGAATGGTATAAAAACATCAACAAAAAAGGCCCTTTTGAATACTTAAGATCTCATTTTACGAAAATAGGAATCCGTAATGCCACACAGCTCACAATAGCCCCGACAGGAACGAGGTCAACTATCGCTGGTGTAGAAGGTTATGGATGCGAACCTGTATTTGCCCTTGCATACACCAGAATGCTAGTAGAACGAGAAGGCGACGTAGAACTCCAATATACTAGCCCATTGTTTAAGCAAGCATTAATTGATGAAGGCATAGAAGGAAATGAGTTAGAACGCATCCTCAACGACGTTTCCAAGACTGGCAGCTGTCAAGGCGTAGAAGGCATACCTCAACACATCAAAGATGTTTATGTTGTATCACGCGATATAACTCCTAAAGAACATGTAGACATGCAGGCTGCAGCACAATCGTGGATAGATAGCAGTATATCGAAGACTATCAACTGTCCCGAAGGTACAACAAAAGAAGATATAGAAGAAATATTTAATTACGCTTGGCAAAAGAGATGCAAGGGGATTACCGTTTACGTAGCCAACTCGAGAGAAAAAACAGTGCTACAAACAAATAACGAAAAAGACGAAGGCCCCATAAATAACGTCGAAACACTATACGAACGTCCATTAGAGCTTACTGGAAAAACTATACGCCAACCAACACCATTAGGTACAGCTTTCGTTACACTAAACTACAATGAAGAAGACGAACCATTCGAGGTCTTCGTAAACATTGGTCGCGCAGGTTCTGACGTATCCGCTGTCGCCGAAGGACTTGGCCGACTAATATCCCTTATCCTAAGAATCCCGCCAAACATGGATTCCAAGTCAAGACTCAAGCACGTCGTAGAACAGCTGAAAGGCATAGGCGGTGGAAACCCATTAGGATTCGGCAAGAACCGCATCAGAAGCCTGCCTGATGGTGTAGCAGAGGTCTTAGGGAAACAACTAGGTATTATCGACTACAACGGTTGTGGGTGCGACGAGACATTAGAAACACTAGACCTTTGCCCAGAATGCGGCAACGCTTCACTAATAACATCAGAGGGATGTAGCCACTGTAAGCTATGCGGATTTAACAAGTGCTAAAGGAAAAACAAATTGAAACCAAAAGAATGTAATACGATTATGAAGCAGTTCCATGATCTTGAGAAAGAGATAGCTTCAACAAAAGGATTAGAGTACGCGAGCGATCAAGACAGATTACAGAACTTTAAGATTATAGCAGACCTAATCAACAAAGCGGTTCCATTACATACCCAATGTCCTTCATGTAAGAGGCAGATAGAATTCAAGATTACGCCATTAATAGTACTAGCCATCTATTATATGAAGCACACGTTGGCATTTCTAGATTTCATAGGGCGTGGAAACTCACTGTCCGAAAGTCTAAAGAGTCGCGTCCTAGACATCCGAGTTTACTCTATGTTAGCATATTGCTTAGCGAGGGAGCATGAGCAAGATAACGATTAGTGAGTTTGCACAAGACCTATATAACGATATTACGATATTCAAAATAATGATAGTTAAGAACAATGAGTATGACGCAAATGTAAAAAAGGCTAGACATCATTGGATGGACGAGTTCCTTTCCTCTATCGAGTGGCTAGACATAGACGAAGACGAAAATGGATGAAGCGATAGTACGTGCAAAGATAACCAGGATGCTAAAAGACAGCAATCACGTAAGCATCACACAGACTGACGCTGCTAAATGCCCACAATGCGGGAGGATCATATACCCAGCACCTGGTAGGCCTGATGTGATATGCGACCCGAAGTTTGTCATAGAGGTAAAAACCTTACGACCAAATGAGAAATCCTTCCCTTTCAGTCGTATAGAAGACCATCAGCGCCAATGGCTAACATGGTTTATAACAAACCCAGAACGATTTAGTTACTTAGCACTCGGCATCATCCGTGGCCATGGCTCATTTGAAATGCTAGACCATCTATACATCGTGCCCTGGCAAATATGGCTAAGAACTGAAAAGAAAATCAGAAAGTACCAGAAGTCAATACCCTTTGTAGCAGGGAAAGGATTTAGGAAAGAATTACAAGAAAATAACCTAGACATAAAACATCTATTTGAACAATACGAACTAAACTTGGACATGGGCCTCATAAGCCCCTTAGTTAAAGGAGAACTAAGATGAGTTACACAGCAGAAGAAATCGAAGTAAGACTTAATGACGAGGTACAAAAAGCAGAAGCTTATAGAATGATCTATAAACTCCTACGATCCGAATTCCCCAAGACTGTTCCACATAGTGTATCAATGGAATGTATTCAGATGTGTCCATACACAGCATTACGGCTCGCAATAAAGTTTGAAGACGAGTGGTATACATCTTGGTCATTCTCAAAAGCAAATCTTTGGGAAGACGAGTTCAACAAGAGTTTCGGATTAAAATTGTGCCTACACAGATGTATCCGAAACATCGCCAAATACATTGCCGAAGGAAAGAGTAGCGCGCCAATCAGTTACCTTACCCTACTATCCGAGCACAATCCAGAGGAAGACGACATGATTTCTGTTCACGAAGAGCACAAGTCGTAGTGACAAATGTCACTATAGGTACCACTAATGACAAATGTCACGTCAATAGGTGTACTATGCACTGTGCAAGGGGTGGGGATCATGGTATAATAGGTGCAAGTTAGGCGATACGCCTAGCTGAGTCCAGGGAAAGTTTCGGGGCCTGCCCCTCAAGAAAGCATGACCCCTTTATTGAACAGACCCCGAAACATTCCGATTGTCAATATTTGCATAACAGCCGGCGATGATCGGTTATCTGGTTATACATTATTGAGGTTCAAACCCTCGCCCCTGGACATAGCAGTAAAAGAAGCAAAGTTGGGCCGTGGTGCGAGCCTTATCCTGATAAGATGATCGGCTTGTGCGAAACCTTGCCCAGCATTAACAACCCAGGGTAGCTCAGTTGGGAGAGCGCTAAACCCCGATTATCACTAATTACCTAAAATGGGTCGCAGATGATCGGTTATCCTATGTGGAAGGAGAGGTCGTGGGTTCGAGTCCCACCCCTGGGTATGAGAGCACAGCAGTATCGTTGTTCAGTACTAGTCAAGAATAACAAGAT
>PWVO01000131.1 GCA_003561825.1 Candidatus Woesearchaeota archaeon
AAATCTTTCAAGAATTCAAACTGATCTTAAAGGTAATATGTATCTTATAAGAAAAAAAGTCAAAGTAGAAAAGCCTAAAATTACAAAAAAAGAGATAGAATTAGAATTTATCAATCTCTGTAAAAAAAATAATAAGCTCTTGCCTGAACAAGATTTAAAGAATAAATATCCTCAATTATATCAGAAGATTGAAGAAAGTTATCATGATACTAAAAAACTATATAAAATAACACGAAGGTTATTAGAAGTTGATCAAATGCTTGCACCTAATCAAAAAGCTTTTTGAAATCTTCTTTTTCCTCTTTAGTTAATAGTTTTACCAGAATTTCACTAATAAGAATCTTCCACCTGTACACTTGTGAATTTCTAATTCCTTTGAGAAAATCATCTTCAGTTTTCCAGCGAATATTTCCATTTCTAAAATCATCCCAAGACTTAGGCCTTAATTTTCCATCATATGGCCGAAATTTTACACCCTTACATTTTGAGTTCCAACCAACAGTATGCCTCATAATTTCAAAATAAATATCTAACAACTCCCCAGTATCACTATCATATTTTATTACAACATCAAATTCTTCTGAATATTTATCTAATCTCTCCTTTTTTATAGTATCCAATCTAGCTATGTCATACCAAGGCTCTTTTGAAGATTCATTAGATTTGATATCAAAAGCAAAATCAAATCCCAGAAAACTCATTTTTAAATCCGGATAGGTAGATTTAGACTTTGTTATTTCAATAGTACAGCCTTTAAATGAATCCTGAAGTATCTTTTTAATCTCTGGCGTAGCTATCTCCTGTAATTGATCCCATGCAATTTTATAATTATTCAGAAAATTATCCTTTACTGAATTTAATATAGCTTTTTGAATTGATTTTATTATCCCTGGTTTTAATTGCATTATCTTGTTTATGATCTCCTGCTCACTTTTTGATTTAACCATCTTATTTTTCTTCTCCCTATTCCAATTTCTTAAGTACTTTCTTACCCAACTCAGTAATTTCATAATATCTCCCCATTTTTTCAGTAGGAGTAAGACATTTGACTAATTCTTTCTTTTCAAGGGATAATATTGTTCTGCTTGTAGTAGATCTATGTGTTTTAATAATCTGAGAAAGTTCTGTAGGAGTATGTGCCTTAACTAAGTTCAATAAGACCCTCTTTCTTACTTTTCCCCTTGATACGTAACTAATCAAATCATACATGCGTAGCAAATAGATAGCATTTTGTTTATATTAATTGGTAGCAAATGGGTAGCATAGATGCTAACGCCCTCAAGTTCTATAAATAATCTGCGGAGTTTTGAAATCCCTCTCTTAAATGCAAAAACAAGCATAAAAAATACCAGCGGAAAACACTCTTATGAATAACCGCAATTTATATAAATTAACAGAAATTAGCACAGAAAATGGCCTGGAAACCAGAAAAAGAGGAAAAAATACCCAGCATAAAAAGCCCAATACTAATTGCCGGCCTCCCGGGAATAGGAAATGTAGGCAAGATAGCAGTAGACTTCTTAATAGAAGAATTCAAAGCAAAAAAGATATACACCTTTTTCTCATACGACCTGCCAAACACAGTATTTGTAAATGAGCAAAATATGGTAAGCCTGCCTGAAATAAGCCTTTATCATGCAAAAATACAAAAAAATGACCTTCTGCTTCTTGCAGGAGATGTCCAGCCAGGCACAGACGATTCATCATTCGAGTTCTGCGACACAATCCTAGACATTTTCAAAAGCATGAACGGCAAAGAAATAATAACTATCGGAGGAATAGGCCTCCAGGACATCCCCAAAAAACCAAAAGTATACTGCACAGGGAACTCAAAAGAAATAATAAAAAAATACACCCAGGAAACAAATGCAAAAACCCAGCTTTTCGGAGTAGTTGGCCCCATAATGGGAGTCACAGGCCTCCTGCTTGGAATGTCAAAAAGAAAAAACATCCAGGCAGCCTCATTCCTTGCAGAAACATTTGGGCATCCCCTTTACTTAGGAATAGCTGGCTCAAAAGAAGTAATAAAAATACTTGACAAAAAGCTAAGCCTGAAAGTAGACATCAAGCAGCTTGAAAAAGAAATAAAAGACATAGAAAGCGAGATGCTTAAAAGAACAAAAGAGCTCACAGACATCACAAAGCAGAGCGCATTAAACAAGCTGAAAGAAAAGTTCGACGATAGCTATATAGGATGAGGTGATTTTAATGCAAATACAGGAAATGAAAGCAAGAGAAGTCCTTGACTCAAGGGGAAACCCAACAGTAGAGGCTGAAATAACACTTAGCGGGGCAATAATAAGGGCAATAGCCCCGTCAGGAGCATCAACAGGAAAGCACGAGGCAATAGAGCTAAGAGACAATGACACAAGATACAAAGGAAAAGGTGTTCTAAAAGCAGCATCAAACATAAGCAAGATATACAATGCAGTAAAAGACACAGACTTAATTGACCAGAAAAATATAGACCGGAAAATAATTGATCTAGATGCAACAAAAAACAAAAGCAGCCTCGGAGCAAATGCAACAATAGCAGCAAGCATGGCCTTATGCAGAGCAG
>PWVO01000085.1 GCA_003561825.1 Candidatus Woesearchaeota archaeon
AGGACTAAGGACATAAGTTTTTGGCCAAAAGAAAAGACTGATGAATATGGCTTTCAGGTTATTTCTTTTGAGTAAAGTGTGCTAGGATTGCTTATTTTTAAGCTAAAAGGTAATTACATTTATTCGCTGATATGAAACCCTATTGGTTTTGATCATATTATTTAAAATTTATGAAAGTTACTATTCTATAGACAAAAATATTTCCTTTATGAAATATAGCTTAAGATATTTAGGAATTAAAAACACTTTTTACATACAGACAATCTTATAAAGATTACAGCAAATTTTATAATAAAAAAGCGGGGGTATATAAATGGAAGAATATAAAGAGAATTTTATTGAATTTCTGCTGAAGACAGGGGCATTGAGAGTTGGCGGGGATTACTCATTAAAAAGTAAAAGAATATCTCCCTGGTTTGTTAATATTGGGGATTTCAATGACGGCGAATCTACAGCAGCGATTGGAGATTTTTATGCTAAAGCTATTCTTGATTCTGAGAAAAAGTTTGATTTGCTTTATGGCATTCCTGAGAAAGGAATTAGCCTTGCTGTTGCAGCTTCAATTGGGCTGGCGAAGTTGGGGGAAAATGTGCCCTGGTTTTTTACAAGAAAATTTCCTAAAGAGCATGGTGAAGCAACAAATCTAACTCCCTCAGAGAGAATCAAGGCACTTGTTGTCGGCAGAACACCACAAGAGAGCAAGTCATTGATAGATAAGCAATCTATAGTGCAGCTGGATGATGTTTTTACTGCTGGTGACGCAAAATACCAGGCAAAAGACCTATTGCTAAGCTTTAGTGATTTCAGGCTTCCATTACTGGCAATTGCAGTTGACAGGCAGGAGGTTAGTTTTGATGGAAAAAATGCAATAAGAGATTATGAGGAAAACACAGGCACCAGTGTTATTTCTATTGTAGATGCTTCAGATATATATACTTACCTCAAAGAAAGAGTGCCCATAACAATCCCTGGCGGAGAAATCAAAAAAGAGGATATTGACAGAATGTCAAATTATCTAAGGGTTTATGGCACATGGCAAGTAAATCAGGAATTAGGGAAATTAGAGCAGATAATTATTGATGGTGATAGGAGTGTGATTCCTGCCTGTGATGTTTCAACAATAGAAGAATTTGAAGAATTGGTCAAACAAACAGCAGGCGTATACGGAATTGGCGGTTATAAAATCGGGTTTGAGCTTGGATTAGGCTATGGGCTTCAGGCAGTTGTCGAGGCTGCAAGAAAACATACAGACAAAACACTGATTTATGACCACCAAAAAGCTGGCACAGACATACCTGATACTGGAAAGAATTTTGCCAAGGTTTGTAAAAAAGCAGGAGTAGATGCTGTGATACTGTTCCCTCAGTCTGGCCCAGAAACAGAAAGATCATGGATTTATCATGCTTTAGACAATGGCCTGGGGGTTATTGTAGGCGGAAGAATGACTCATCCCGCATATTCAGTAAGCGAAGGCGGATTTATCACAGACGAGGGTGCATTAGAAATGTACAAGATAGCAGCTAGCGCAGGGATTAATAATTTTGTTGTTCCAGGAAATAAGCCGGAGGTTATAAAAACAATAAAAGAGGTTGTTGAGGTTGAAGGAATTAATCCTGTATTTTATGCTCCAGGATTTGTTGCCCAGGGAGGCAAAATAGGGGAAGCTACAAAAGTTGCCGGAGACAGGTGGCATGCTATTGTTGGAAGAGGGATTTACAGGGCAAGCGATATGGAAGAAGCTGCTATAGAACATACAAGCCAGCTTTAAGGTGCATGTAACTTTTATTTTTTTCAGCACCGGGCAGTTTGGGCATCTTATCTAAAACCCCGCAAGCTATCTTAGTCTCGAATACTAAAGAGCTGTTTAAGCTTGCTGCAATTGAATGAGCAAATCTGAATATTATAAATGAGAATTGGAAAAAGACAAATCTGCGATAAAAAGGTAATGCCTTTTACAATACCCTCAGGAATCATTACAACAGAGGTTTCCTGCCTTGAAAGAATGGCAAGAGAAATCCCTGAGCTTGGGATATTAACAACAAAAAGCATTGGGCCACAACCCTTAGCTGGAAACAGAGAACCAATTCTGGCGCAATATATTCCGCATGGGTTTATTAATGCTGTTGGATTAACAAATCCGGGTGCAGAAGAATTTGCCAGAAAACTTTCTGCTGCTGATTTCCCAGAAGAGAAATTCCTGCTTGCCTCTATATTCGGAGGATCTGCCTCGGAATTTGTTTGTGCTGCAAAAATTCTGGAATCTTATGTTAATGGGTTTGAGCTGAACCTTTCATGCCCGCATGCAAAGGGGTATGGAATGCAGTTAGGGCAGGACAGGGATATTGTCAGAAAAATAATCGCAGAAGTTGTCAGAGCAACAAAAAAGCCAGTTTTTGCCAAACTAACTCCTAATGCAAGAGATATTGGCGAGATTGCCAGGTCAGCTGTTTCTGCTGGGGCTGAAGGGATAACAGCAATAAATACTGCCGGCCCAGGGTATTATTCTGTGGATGGAAATCCTGTTTTAACTAATAAGATCGGCGGG
>PWVO01000105.1 GCA_003561825.1 Candidatus Woesearchaeota archaeon
AGGCCCAAGCCGCTCGGGCTGAGGCTGAAACGGCGGCTTCCCAAGCCAAGGTTGAGACGGAAGCGGCCCTGGCTGAGCGAGAGCGAGCCAGCGATGAAGCCACCCTGGTCAGGCGTGTGACAAATCTAGAACGGGCTGGGTTTGCCGCTAGCCAAACGTTTCGGTTTCAAGAGACGGAGGGATTGTTCGCAGCCTATAGGGCAGCTAATGGGGCGATTCAGGTGATGAATCAAGCTAGCAAGATGTTGGCCACTGATAAAGTCGATTACTTGGCCGCTAGTCCTCTATTGGCTTTGCAAACGAGCTTGAATGAAATCCGCGAAACCCGGCTGGAAGGCCATCAAAGCAGTGTTTGGCAGGTGACGTTCAGTCCCGATGGCGACCTGATCGCGACGAGCGGAAACGACGGCACCGTCCGTCTGTGGGACTTAAGCGGCCATCAACTCGCCCTCATGGAAGGCCATCAGGGCAGCGTCTGGCAGGTGGCGTTCAGTCCTGATGGCGATCTGATCGCCACTCGCGGGGCGGACGGTACGGCGCGGCTGTGGGACCTACAGGGGAATCAGGTTGCAGTGATGGAGGGCCATCAAGGCAGTGTCTGGCAGGTGGCGTTCAGTCCTGATGGCCGCCAGATAGCGACGAGCGGAGACGATGGCACTATCCGGCTGTGGGACTTAAGCGGCTATCAACTGGCGGTGATGGAAGGGCATCAGGGCTCCGTTCGGCAAGTTTCGTTCAGTCCCGATGGCCGCCAGATAGCGACGAGCGGAGAGGACGGCACCGCCCGGCTGTGGGACCTAAGGGGCAATCAACTGGCGGTGATGGAAGGCCATCAGGGGAGGGGCTGGCAAGTGCGTTTCAGCCCCGATGGCTCCCAAATTGCCACGAGCGGAGAGGAGGGCACCGCCCGGCTGTGGGACCTAAGGGGCAATCAACTGGCGGTGATGGAAGGCCATCAGGGGAGGGTCTGGCATGTGGTGTTCAGTCCCGATGGCCGCCAGATAGCGACGAGCGGAGAGGACGGCACTGCCCGGCTGTGGGATTCAAGTGGTAATCAACTGGCGGTAATAGAAGGTCCTCAGAGAGGCATTTTAATGAAGCTATCTGAGCCTGGTGGCGGCACAATATTCACGAATATGCAGATAGTTTTCAGTCCCAATGGTCGCCAAATTGCCACGGGCGGGCCTGATGACACGGTGCGGCTGTGGGACTTAGGGGGCAATCAGTTAGCAGTACTAGAAGGTTATCAGGGTAATACCAGGGAAGTTGTTTTCAGTCCTGAGAGAGATAAAATCGCGACGAGCGGTGTGGATGGGACGGCCCATCTGTGGGACTTAAGCGGCCATCAGCTAGCGGTGATAGAAGGTCATCAGGGCAACATCTGGCAAGTGGTTTTCAGTCCCGATGGCCGCCAGATAGCGACGAGCGGGGAGGACGGAACGGCACGGCTATGGGATTTGCAGGGGAACCAGTTGGCGCGGCTAGAGAATCATCAAGGCAGTATTTTTCAAGTAGCGTACCGTCCGGATGGCCGCCAGATCGCGACGAGCGGGGAGGACGGAACGGTGCAGCTGTGGGATCTCCAGGGAAATAAGTTGGGGCAGTTGGAGGACGTGACGGCGTGGAGAGGAAGTAATCAAGGCAGGGTCAGTCAGGCTGTGTTCAGCCCAGGCGGCTCCCATCTCGCGATGCGCGGTGCGGACGGGACAGCGCGACTGTGGAACCTACAGGGTAATGAGTTGACTCGGCTAAACGGCCATCAAGGCCCTATCTTTCAGGTAGCGTTCAGTCCCGATGGCAACCTGATTGCCACGAGCGGTGCGGATGGCACGGCGCGGCTGTGGGACTTAAGCGGCCACCAACTCGCTCTCATGGAAGGCCATCAGGGCAGCGTCTGGCATGTGGCATTCAGTCCCGATGGTGACCTGATCGCGACAAGCGGAGAGGACGGCACGGCGCGGCTGTGGGACCCTTCGGGCCAGCAACTGGCGGTGTTGGAAGGCCATCAAGGCGGTGTCACTCAAGTGGCGTTCAGTCCCGATGGCGACCAGATTGCCACCAGCGGGGGTGACGGCACTACTCGTATCTGGGCCTTAAACGGCCAACAAATTGCCCAATTTGAAGGAACGGGTGACTTCAATGCAGATTGGACTCAGATAGCCGTTGCCCTGCCCCCCGATCGCATGCGAGAAAATGGCGTCGTTAAACTCTGGCCGGTCTACACCCTCGATCGCATTGACGATCTACTTGCAGCGGCTTGCCACCGCCTGCGGCCTTACCTAACCCATAACCCCGACCTTTCCGACGAAGACCGAGCCTTATGCGAGGGAAGGTAGCCTGCATTAGGCTAATGGGCAAAGCCAAACGTACTTTATTCTGTTGGTACAACGACAGGTGGCTGTAGCTGTAGCTTTCGGGCTCTACGGGCAAAGCGCTGATCGTCAAAGCTCACCAGGTTTTCACAATGGTTACTCCCATGGCTTTGGCAACATCAAAGTCAGTAAGATGACGGGTAGGGCCAGGGGGACAAACCAACA
>PWVO01000162.1 GCA_003561825.1 Candidatus Woesearchaeota archaeon
ATTGGAAGGGGCCGGCGCACAACTACCTTGTAGGTGTAGGGCCGGGTATACATTCGGAATATACCATACGCTATTATACAAACAGGCAGAAGAAAAAAGACCCGGAGCGCACGCTGCGCATTCTTGCAAACTTCGTAAAGAAGAGCAAGAAAAAGGACTGTGTTCGCGAGATGTACTATTTGTCAAAAGAGTATATCAAGCGCGGCAGGCACAAGGAGGCTGTTAAGATGTTAAGAAGGTATATCCCGCTGTCGAAGTTCGATGCCGAGAAGGCCGATGCCTTCGTACTTCTCGCACGCTGCCTTGTGCATATTGGCGACCACAGGGGGGGTATCAACGCTGCGCTGGCAGCCCTGAACATCAACCCCTGTTATAAGGAGGCGCTGAACCTCATAGCCGATATGTCGCCCGATGCGAACCGCCTGAAGTGGCGACACCTGGCCAGGGCTGCCGATGACGGCGGGGTGTTGTTTGTGCGGCCAGAAAAAAGGATAAAGGTAACGGTACTTTCAAAGATGGACTTCGCTGGGTCGGGCTATCGCACAGTGCAGGCCGTAAGGCAGGCATCTCAGGGCGGCATAGACATCGAGGCGATAACGGAGCGCGAGGGGCAGGGCTCACATCATTTTGCCATGCCGACGGGGCCGTGTGTACTGCGTGCAGGCAAGGAGGTGGCAAGGTCGAGGATAGCAGACAGCGACATCATCCTTTTGAAGGGCGACTGGCTGCATGAGGACGACTGGTGTGGCTTTGACATACGCGGCAAGAAGAAGATATACTACTTTAGTGGGTCGATGTTCCGGCGAGGTGCGGACAAGGTTGTGAGCATGGGGCGTGTGCCCGTAGAAAAATACAAGGCTGATTTTCGTGCTGCCACCACACCGGACTTGTGCTATCAGGAAGACATACACCTCGTAGAGTTTCCGTGGTACGACTTTCAGTACAAGTGGAAGCCCGGAAAGCGGATAGTACACATCCCTTCGGATACAAACAAGAAGGGCACTCAGGAGATCATCGAGGCGATGAAGCTGCTGCCGCAGTACGAGTTTATATGTAAGAACGGCATATCTCACAAGGAGGCGATGGAGCTGAAGAGCACGGCGACCTTATATATAGACCAGATGGTGCTGCCAGTGTATGGCAACGCTGCCGTCGAAGCAATGGCGATGGGCGTGCCGGTGTTAAGCTGGGATGAGGGGTTATACCCTTACGATACGCCAATTATAAAGCCCAAAAGCAAGAAGCCCGAAGACATTGCCGAGGTGATCATCAATGCCATGCAGGACATAGAGATGATCTCTAAGGCGACATACGATTATGTCCAGCTGCGGCACGGCACGGTGGGCGAGAAGTGGATTCATGTATTTAAACAGCTAATATGAAAGTTTTAGTGACGGGCGGCGCGGGCTTCATAGGCTCGCACATCTGTGAGCACCTTGCGGGCGACCATGAGGTTGTGAGCATAGACAACTATGTCACTGGCAAGAGGGAGAACCACGTGGCGGGTGTAAGGTATGTAGATGCCGACGTGCTGGACTGTGTGAGGCTGGACTGGGAGATGCGCGGCGTGGACACGGTGTACCACAACGCCGCATCGAAGAAGACCGTATGCCTTAACGACCCGCGAAAAGACTTAGATACTAATGCTAAGGGGACGTTCAACCTTCTGGAGCTGGCTGTTAAGCACAGGGTCAAAAGGTTTGTCCACGCGTCGACAGGGTCGGTATATGGCGAGCCGCAATATTGCCCGCAGGATGAGAGCCACCCGTTGTGTCCCGTGAGCTACTATGGTGTGAGCAAGCTGGCCGGCGAGAGGTACGTCGAGGCGTTCAGTAAGCTGTACGGGCTGAACACCACCATATTGAGGTATTTCCACGTGTACGGCCCTCGCCAGGACTACTCCAATGAGGGGGGAGTGGTAGCTATATTCATGGACAGGCTGCGACGTGGCGTGCCGCTAACAGTTTATGGCACTGGCGAGCAGGAGCGGTCGTTCACTTTTGTAAAAGACGTCGTGAAGGCCAATATGGTCGCCGGGGCGGGGGTGTACAATGTGGCCGCAGGCATATCGTACACACTGAATGACCTTATAGGCGCTTTGGAGCATATCACTGGCATGAAGGCCGATGTGAAATATAAAGACTGGCAGGTTGGCGACATCAAAGAGTTTCAGGTAAGCTCACAAAAGATAAAAAAGTTGATGGCGTTCACGCCGTTACACCAGGGGTTAAACCAATACATGAACCACAGTGAAGCTGTGTAAAGAAATAAGGACTTTTGATTACAAGGGTAAGCCCGTTGAGGCTACGTTTTATTTCTATCGGGACGGCGGCAGGCGGTGGACCACAATAAGGGTTGACACGATTAATTATTGGAACGTCATAAAAAATGCGTGAGTACGACATAAAACACTGGCAGAACGTGAGGGCGTATATGCGCTACACGCGGACGCTGTTCTGGCGCTCGGCAGACCGCCTCGCACGCATATATGGCGAGCTGCCGCCTGTGGATATGTTCGACCTGGATGCCATGCCAC
>PWVO01000077.1 GCA_003561825.1 Candidatus Woesearchaeota archaeon
AAACTCCGGTAATTTAAGCAAAGAATTAAAGAAGAACATAATAAACGGTGATAGGCTAAAAGGATATTTGGACCTTTCACTGTGAAAATGAATCAAGGCTTAATCAGAATATAAATCACTCCTTTCTTGTATAAGCTTTAATGGTCTTGACAATTCAAAGTCCTTAGAAATAGTCTCCAAGGCCTTTCTGCTCTTTGGGGCCGTGGCTTTTAATTAGCTTTGCAAGTGTTGTGTCAACTCTTTCCTGGGAGAAATCATGATCTTTAACAAGAATCTCTGAGACTTTTTCTGGATTTAGATTTCTGAACTCTATTTTGTAGTCATGCGAGACTGGCATTTCTGTGAATATGCTAAAAACCTCCTGCCAGCTGAAGCTTCTGTCCCATCCTGCTTCTGCAAAAAGTGAGCTGAAATCTTTTTTGTGCTTTTTCACAAGCTTGAGGGCGTTTTTGGGGCCAATGCCTTTTACTCCGCCGTTGTTGTAGTCTGTGCCCACTAAAATGGAGAGTGCTATTAGCTGCTCCTGGTCTATGCCCAATAGGTTTAGGTTTTCAGAAAGGTCTATAAGCTCTGGCTTTACTGAAGCATAGGAAAGCCCTGATTTTTTTCTTTTGCCTACAATTGAGATGTTTCTGAGAAGCCTTGGGGCGCTGAAAAGCAGGGAGTCAAAGTCCTGTGAAACACAGAAGTCTGCATCACCTTTTTTTACAATAAGAGCTGCCTGGGCTTCTCCCTCGCTTGGAGCCTGTATTACCGGGAGTCCTAATGCATCAAGGAGTGCTTTTGCCTCATCTATCATCTCTTTTGTAAGTCTTGATGTTCTTGCTGCGTATTTTTTCATTGCTTCTTCATCGCCTTCTTCAGCTGCTGTCTCAAACTGCTTCTGTGCCCCGAGCTTGAGGTCTTTTCTTCTTTCTCTTTCTGCTTCTTTGAGCTTTGGGGCTTTTCCGTCAAAGACAAATATCATCTTTATGCCTTTTTCCATGAGGTTTGTTATTCTTGAAAAAAGCCCTACAAGATGTGATGTTGGCCTTGATTTTGAGTCTGTAAGCAGGGAGCCGTCTCTTGATCTTATTGTTGTAAGAAACTGGTAAAGCAGGTTGCAGGAGTCTATTGCAAGGGTTTTGCCTTTCAGGTCGTCAAATGAGATTTCCTTTATGCTGAGTATGTCTTTTATCTGGGTTCCCATTCTATATCTTTTTCAGCTTTATGCTCCTGAACTCGCCTGAGAGAAATTCCTGGGCTTTTTTCGTTAGATCTCCTTTTGCTATGAAAAGAACAGGAAGTTTTTTTAGCTGGCCCTGGACAAATGCTGAGCTCAGGTCTGAGTCTGAGATTCTTTTCTTTGATTTCGCTTTGCAGTAATAGATAAGTGTGCCTACTACGCTAGGGACTTCTACAACCATGTCTATCTCTGAATTTTTCTTTATAAGCTTGTGCTCAACTATCTCAATGCTGTTCTTGTCAAAAAATCTTTTTACTTCCCTGAAGAATTTGTCTTCCCCTGTTTTGTCAACAAATGTTCTTGTTTCCTGTTTTAATTGTTCTTTGTCGTGCAGGAACTGCTTTTTTGGCTCTTGCTTTTCCTGTTCATCATCTTTGTCCTGCGTTTCCTCAATTTTTGGCTCTGTCTGATTATTTCTGTCTTGAGAAATTTCCTGCTTTTGCTCTGAATCTTTTTTTTGCTCTTCAGCATTGTCCTGACCTGCCTGCTGCTGGGGCTTTTCTTCTGGCAATGGAGTTTCAGGGGCCTTTTCATTAACCTGCTCCTGCTTGGGCTTTTCCTCTATTTGGGGCTGGCTTTTCTCAAGAATCTTTCTTATAAGAGCCTCTGCCTCTGGATTCTGCAGAAGATACCATTTCCAGAAAATCTCTCTTTCTTCTTTGCCTGCAACCCTTACATTCAGGGGTATTGCAAAATCCTTTATGCCTCTTAATGCAACTCTTGTGACTGGCTCAAGCTCGCTGTCTCTGAGAACTTTTTCCTGCTTCAAAAGCTCGTATGCTTTTCTTTCTTTTTCATGAAGATTTGATGAATAGTTCTGAAGTCTTGATTCCTGGCCAGGAAGGTAGTACAGGGGAGAGCTGCCAAGCTTAACACTTGATATCTTGACAATGCCTTTTGAGCACAGCTCTGAAAGCATTGCAGAGGCCATTATTATGTCAGTGCCTATTGCCTTTGCTATCTGGTTCGGGATTACTGGCCCATTCATCCTAAGAACTTGCATTATTTTTTCTGTTTTGTCCATCAGGATTTAACCAATAATAGAAGGTTTATATATTTTATGAAGATTAAGGATGGGTTTGGGAAATGTGGTATTTTGCTTTAATATGCATCTGAAGAAATAACTACTAATTAATAAGGACACAATAGAAAGGTTAAGTACCAGTATTTATTAATAAGCTCCTTATTAAAAAGATATAAAAATTTCCTTAATTTTAATACAAAATTATATAAAAGTTTCCTCAAATTATAGAAAAAATTATTCAGTGGGATCAACAACCCTGCCCATGAATAATATGTTTGCTG
>PWVO01000174.1 GCA_003561825.1 Candidatus Woesearchaeota archaeon
TAGAAAGGGTTTGCTCGAATTAGCTCCTTTTTTTGGTTGATTGATCTGAGAAGCTGCATCTCTTCTGTGTTTTCTTTTCCTTCATTGATCTGCCTGCCAACTGTCTGATTTAATTTTTTGTATTCTGAATCTGCATTGTCAAGCAAGATTACTCTTACTTTTTTGTTCATATTTCTGTTCCTTTTTTTATTAGTTCATCCAGCTCTTTTTTTTCTGCATAAATCCAAAGTATTCCTTTTGTTCCTATTATTATTTTCCCGCTTATCTGAAGGTAGTCTAATATTGTGATAAGGGTCTGGTGCATGATTTTCTTTGGAAGGATTTTTTTTAGTTCTGCCAGGGTTATTACCTGGCCTGCAGATTTTAGTGTTTCCTCTACCATTAATACTGTATTCAATGTAGGTGAATGCCCTACTTTTTCAATTAATTTTGTGGTTGCCATTTTTATATGCCTTTTAGGTATAAACTTATACTTAATTAATATAAATTTATATATAAATCTTTCTGTTTTCTGGCATATGGCAGTGTTAAGGTTAGTTGGCATTACATTTTTATTTTTGCTGTTTCTTTTTTCGGTGTTTTTTTGGCCTTAAGAAAAAAAGTCTTTCTTTTAGTGAAATTATTTCAAGGAGGCTGTAATGTTTTTAGGTTTTACTATGAATAAAGGGCCATAGGCTGAGAAAAAGATTTTTGGATTTTATGAATGCAGAATGTGCTAATAATCAAACCTTCTTGCATACTCTTTATGGTCAAACCATTCTAGAATTACACTTAGAATCATTACTTCATCTGTTTTTATTGTATATATCAGTCTCCATCCAGAGGGCAAATCATACTTCCATAAATTGGTAATTGCGTATTTTTGGACATAAATCTTAGGCCATAATTTCTTTGGTATTTTTATAGCGCATGTCGGATCTTTTTTGGTTCTATCAATGAATTCATATAGTTTCTTATCCTGAAACTTTCCTGTGTTCTTCATATGCTGCCTCTAATTTCTTGTCCCTAAAAGCCACATACTTGGGTTTATCGTTCATCTTAGTTTTGCGCCTGAAGAAATTAGCTTCTTGATTCCTTCTGGGTCATATGTCCAAATAATGCATCCATCTTTATCTACAATGATTTTACCAGATTGTTCAAGATAATCTAATATTACTTGGAAGGTTTGATACATCATTTTCTTGGGAAGTTTTTTCCAAAGCTGATATTTTCCGCATTCCTGAGAATGTTTTTGTATTGTTTTCTCTACCATTATGACAGATTCTAATGTTGGGCTATGCAATATTGTTGATTGTGCCATCTTATATAACTATATATAATAACTAATATATAAAGTTTTTGATGTTTTCGGAGATTATTCTTTTGTTTGAAGGCAATGTAACAATTTGCTGGGCTTTCTGGGCTGCTTTGGGTTATTTTTTAAGTATGCATTGCCCAGAAAACTGAAGCTGTTTTTTTGTCTTAATTGAATGGCTCAATTGCATTTACAAGAAAGGTGATGTCCTGCCTATTTCTGAGGCCTGATACCTATTATAAATTGCACCTGCAAAAACTCCTTTCGCGATTTTTGCTTTTCCCATGCGCTATGCATGGCTTATGGCTCTTGCCCTGGAAAAAGAAAAAAATAACTGAATTACCAAATGCTCAATCATTCCGGGAAACGCACAGGGCTCGGATATAGTTGGTGATGACACCATAGTAGTAGTGGCTGACGGAGCCGCTGCTGAGGTGCACGCCCCAGACCCCGCCTGAATCGTGCTGTGTTAAAGAGTGTGTCCAATACGCTGTGTTTGCAAAATTAGTGAAGCCAATTTCATTTAAATGGCTCCAATAGCCTGAAGATAGGCCTGAATGAACTAAAGTATCAAATTCTTTTGGCTCAGCTAAGCGCCATTCTCCTGCTCCTTTATCTCCTAAAGAAAGCCCTGCGCAATAAGCCATCTGGTTTGCCCAATTTGCTGTTGATGTGTTAATGTCTTTTTGCCAGCAGAGGTTTGTTGCTGTGTCAAGCATAGTGCCTGAGCCGCAGCCGTCATCCTCAAACCAAGTTGCATTAGGAGCATTCTGCAAAGTGCCGTCAGCATAGCTTGGATGCGATTGAGACTGCCTTCGATACCATTCTGGCATAGAACTATTATTAGGGGCAACGCAAAGTGCTCTTCTTGAATTAGTTAAAGCAGTCCAAATAATCCCTCCTGAATCATACCAATCATACCAATCTTCGCCGCTAAAACTGAAAAACCATGCATTGCTTGCATCCTTTTTGCCGCTGGTGAAATACTCTGCATCCTGCTTGTTCTGGAATATTTCATTATTTCCGCCAACTACATCGCCTGTGCCGTAGTCAAAGATTCTGGCATACTCATGCCTTGTGGCCAACCTCCACTCTCCTGGGCCTTTGTCGCCTAAGTCAAGGCCTGCACAGTTGGCCATCTGGTCTGTCCAGTTGGCTGCTGGCCAATGGCCCATATCACGCTGGTAGCATAGGTTAAGCTCTACATCCAGGACAGTGCCTGA
>PWVO01000122.1 GCA_003561825.1 Candidatus Woesearchaeota archaeon
CGCTGATCCAGTGTTCCGCCTCCAACGCCATCGCTGCCGCGCCGGTAACGACCGAGGCCCCGAAGAACTGGCGGCGGGTGGTCTGGCTGTCCAACTGATTCAGATTCATGGCGAACCTCTTTCTCTTGGCTCTTCCGGGCCTGAGTGCAAGCCTCCCGAGAAACGCTTAATTCGGGCTCTTCCGGGCCTGGGTGCAAGTCTCTGGAAAAACGCCCAATTCGGGACTGCCGTCCGAGAACACCCAGCCGACGCCGGCAGGCCAACTGCCGATGCGCCCCCCAGTCTAATATCAACGCAAGCCTCGTCAAGCACTTCGAGGCGGATTTCCGTATGACGGTATACCTCGGGGGGGGCGACAGAACACCTTTTACCGCAAGCACTTGCGACGCCGCACAGGCTTCGGAAAAATCTTTCGCTCTTCCTGCTTTTGTCTCCGTTTCCTGTTACTTCGCGCCCCAGTGCTCGCGATCGCCGCTGATGGTTGCCAACGCCTGGAAGGCCAACGGGGCCGGCGTGGCTGCGTCCCGGCCAAGCCATCGGGCAACTTCTGGTCTTCACCAACGGCGCCCATCCGTCGTAAACTACCGGCCGAGGAGATGCCGTTGTGAGATGCCGCGCGTGCAAACAGCTGGCGGGCAGCGGCACTCGCCAAGCGGTTGCCCGTCGTCTTGAAAGCGTAATGGCCGCGGTTCGCACGTCGCCATCGGTCGGCGAGCCCTATGGCTGTAACAACCGCCCGCTGGGCTGGCTTCCCCGCAGGATCGGAAGGGACGCCAGACATTCATGTGAGGAGCTCACGGATGGCTCAGGTGGAAATCAAGGTGAAGCTGGATTTGCCCAAGGGCGTCGAACTGCTCGGCTACGAGCGCCATGGTGACGGTCACGGCCTCGAGGTGAAGTTCCCGCTGCCGGACGTGTGCCAGTGCGACGCGTGCGGGCACAAGGAAGCGGCAACCCACGAGTACAAGAACACGGTCTACATGGCTCGCGACCTGGACCTGTGGGGGCAGCCAACCTTTCTGGTGTTCCAGCCCTGCTTCCATCGCTGCTCGCGCTGCGGGCATCGCCAGGAGCACGTCGCGCCGTTCAAACGCAAGCACGTCACGTATACCTACCGCTTCGAGGAATACGTGCTGCGGATGCTCATCGGCAGCAACGAGGAGGAGGTCGCCCGACGGCTGGGCATCTCGGCGGAAACGGTCCGCCGCATCGTCGAGAATCAGTTGAAGGACGACAAGCAGATCGACCCCGACCGCATCATCCTCCACGTCGGCTTCGACGAGATCAGCCTCAAGAAGCGGCACAAGCTGTACGTCACGGTGATGACGGACCTTACCGATCCCAATTCGCCCAAGGTGCTCGCCGTGGCGCAAGGAAAAGATACGGCAGCGGCACTCCGATGCCTGGAGAAACTGACGCCCGAGCAGCGCAAGGCCGTGCAAACGCATCGCGTGGACATGGGGAAAGTGTACGGTCCGGTGTGCAATAGCCAGCTCCCCAACAGCCAGTTGGTGGTGGACCGGTTCCATGTGGCCAAGCAGTTCAACGACGTGGTGGACGACCTGCGGAAGAAGGCCACTCGACAGCATAAGGCGAAGCTGTCGAAGGCCGAGCGAAAAAGGTTCCGTGCGCTGATGTGGGAGTTCCGCCGCGATCCGAAGGAGCTGAAGCCCGGCGAGCGCGAGGGATTGGATCGGCTCTTTACGGAGCTCCCGATGCTCAAAGACCTCCATGAAGTCCGGGTGCGCTTCAAGGAGATATTCGATACAGCGCCGGACCCTGCCACGGCGGAACGGCAACTGGCCGAGCTCCGCGCGCGGACCGAATCGCTCGGGCTGGACTTCGGCAAGTTCTGGACGACCTACGACAACTGGAAGGGCGGCATCCTCAACTACTTCCACGCACGTTACACCAGCGCAGCCGTCGAGGGTATCAACAACAAGGGGCGGGTCATCACGAAGCGCTGCTATGGAGTGAAGTCAGCACACACCTTCTACTGCCGGATCATCCTGGACTTGAATCGCGCGTCGGAAGCGGTCGGCCGGAGCGTCGCTGAGCTGCGCGAAATCGTCGCCGGCCTGAAGGCCGTATTCCTGCGTTATTGCACTTAAAAACGGAAGAGCCTTAATTCGGGACTGTCGTCCGAGAACACCCAGCCGACGCCGGCAGGCCAACTGCCAGCACGCCCCCGAGTCTAACATCAACGCAAGCCTCGTCAAGCACTTCTATGCGGATTTCCGCCTGACAGTACACATCGGGGGGGGCGACAAAAGGCCTCTCAAAGCAAGCGCTTGCGACGCCGCACAGGCTCCGGAAAGACTTTTTTCGCACTTCCTGTTTTTGTCTCCGTTCCCCGTCACTTCTCGCCCCAGTGCTCGCGATCCCCGCCGACGGTTGCCAACGCCCGGAAGGCCAACGGGGCCGGCGTGGCGGCGTCCCGGCCAAGACATCGGGCCAAGCAGTTCAACGACGGTGCACGACCTACGACAACTGGAAGAGCGGCATCCTCAACTAC
>PWVO01000190.1 GCA_003561825.1 Candidatus Woesearchaeota archaeon
TCCTCTTATTAGCCTTGGCCTTCTTAGGCTTTTCTCCAACCTGCTCCTTCACATCAACTGCAGTCTTTGCTCCGAGAATCTGAACAAGAGAATTGACATCGCACCTTTTCACATCCCCGATTGTCCTTATATTGTTAGAGAAAAGCTTCCTTGCCCTTACCCTTCCTATGCCCTTCAGCCTAAGCAGGGGAATCAGCTCTTCTTTCACTCCATGCTTCATCCTTATCCTCAAGGCAGCAATATCCTTTACAACATCCCTTAGCTTAAGCAGCTTGCATATCTCTTCAGCAGAATATAAAACCCAGTCAGCAGTCTCAATCTTAGCCCTTATCTCGCCGGGCCTTACCCTGTACTTTTCAAGAAGCTCCTCCTCGTCCTTCTCATTAACCCATTCCTCAAGAAAAAGCGCTGTCTTGATCGAGTTTATAAAGTCATAGTAAGACTCGTCGTCATAAGGCTCGCTGTCAAGCAGAAAATCCCTGTACACATCAAGCTTGCTCTCAATCACCTCAAGCTCCTTTACACCCACCCTTAAAAGCGGCCTCATCTCAATAGCTTTTGAGGCCATTTGCAGGAATCCAAAAGCATTCCCCCCTTTGCATGCCCTTGACATGCACTCAATAATAAAATGAGCAGTCATCGGGTCAATATAAAGCTCAGCAACCCTTTTGCCCATCACAGTAGCACTAACTTTAAAGTCAAGAAACTCATCCCCCGAAACAAAATCACTGCCCCCAGCCCCTTTTTCAAGAAACCCCCATTCCTCAAGCATTCCAAGCATCCTTGCAACAATCAGTTCAAGTTCCCTCATGTCCCCATATTGGCTCGCCCAGAAAGTCTTTTCAAAAAAGCCCATTATCTCATCCCTGCTCGATACAAAATCACTGGCAATAAGTGAAAGAATATAAGTCCTCAGCACAGGCTCAACAGCAAGCTTAGAGAAAATCTCTTCTGGCTCCCCCCTGATATACTTTTCAAAAATAGCATCTTTCTCTTTTTCACTGCCTGCAATAGCCACAGACTCCCCGAAACTGTCAAACTTCGGCCTCCCAGCCCTCCCCGACTGCTGCAGGTACTCAAGCACAGGAATCCAAAACATCCCATAGCTTCCCCCATATCTCTTAAGATCCTTTATAATAACCCTGAAAGCAGGCAAGTCAACACCAATAGCAAGAGTAGGAGTTGAGCAAACAACCTTAATCTCCCCTGCCCTGAAAGCATCTTCAATAATTTCCCTTTGCTTTGCAACAAGCCCTGCATGATGAAAAGCAACACCCTTTCTTACACATCTGGCAAGCCTCTCGCACTGCTTTGTCGGCTTTTGCATTGCCTTAAGAATACCAACAGAAAGCCCAACCAGCCTTTCATTTTCACTCTTCACAAAGCCAGCAATATCTTCAGCAGCTTTCTCAGCAGAAACTTTTGTATTAACAAAGACAATTGCCTGCTTCCTAATAGATACAGTGTCAACAGCGACATTAACAACAGCACTTTTTGACACACTCTTAATATCAATCTTATTCATTTCTGCAAAAAAGCAGCAAATCTTTTTTAATCTTTGCATAAAGCAAATAAAGCAATTCTGTAACCTACGCTGAAAAGCCTCATCCAAACAAAAAGCTTTTAAATAAAAAGCCATTTTCTCTGAAAAATTGCAATTTAACAGTGATAAAATGGCTTGCAGAGCAACATACTCCCAGACAGCAAAGTATTTTAGCCAAGAGGAACCGCTGAGCAGGCATTTAAGAGAAAGCATAATTGACTCTTCTTATTCATTATTTGGCTTCAGATATTCAGAAAACAGCCTTTACAGCACAGAAAACAGGCAATTTTTGAGTAAAGACAGCATTGATTACCTTGTAAAGTCATTCCAGTTTTATAAGCAAAATCCTTTAAACAGCGATGAGATGTTTATGGCATCATGGGTTGGGAGCGAGCTAAGCCCAGATAGCCAAAAAAAATCATTTGATTATTATATCAGCCCTTTTGACCTTATTAAGTCAATGAAGTCAATAAATTTTTTTAAAGGAATTAACACACTGTATTTTCCATTGCAGGAGTGTGCTTCATTATTGCTTTTGCATTCAGACTATGAGCAAGAGCTGAATTCCTCATCAGGCAAAGGACTTTACAGTGCAGCAGCAGATGTTTTGCTGCACAGCATCAGAAAAGGCCGCATCCTTAGAAAAAGCGAAAATCTCGGCCTTAGAATAAACAGCGAATTGGGAAAAGGATATTCAGAACTTTTTTTAATAATAAGAAAAATAATAAAAGACAAGGAAAATGGAACTTTTTTATCTTGACCACCCATTAAGCCCACAATGGAAAGCAAATAAGAAAAACTCTATTGGGCATGAAAGATTCAATGATCTGTATGATTTTTTTACAGGCAGGATTGATGATGCGTGGTTCAGAACAGGCTACGCAATACCAACAAAAACACTTGAATACATGACTTACATCCTTATTGAGCATATAACAATGCCAGGAGAGCCTCAGGAAATTTTATCTAAA
>PWVO01000192.1 GCA_003561825.1 Candidatus Woesearchaeota archaeon
CACTTGGCCCGGGTTTTGTCTTCAACCCGGACATGATTACAGTGGACCCGGGACGTCCTGTGGACCTGGTGGTGGAAAACCTGAATGACATCGATCACACCTTTACCATCGACGAGTTGGATATCGATCTCCGTGTTGCTCCCGGCCAGCAGCAAGAAATCACCTTTACACCGGCAGAAACGGGAACTTTTGAATTCTATTGCACCGAACCAGGGCATCGTGACCAGGGAATGGTTGGATGGTTGGGTGTGGGCGAAGAGCCAGAGCCGCAGAACGGGCCCGGCGTGACGGATGAAGAAGACGATGATGATGAGACCCCCGGCTATTAACTTGCCATATGGCAAGGAAGAAGGAAGTAATGGGAAGAAACCCTGTCGTTAGAACTAACGATCTTCCCATCTCTTAGCAACAGCCGGGTTACAATTCTTGAAGGCCAGGCACATGATGCAGCTAGAACCGCTCCGGTTCTTTTTACTGAGAAAGTGCTAAAATTCGTTCGGGAATCAGCTTGATTCATGTTTTTAGATGAACCCCCCATAAATGAAGTGCAATCCAGTCTAATCAGGACACTGGAGAATTCATGACCAAAATTAAAATTTCGATTCTCTCTATCGCCTTGTTAATTATTATGGCGGGCGCAGCGGCCTCACCGGTCCTGGCAGACATATCCAGGCACTTCCCGGAAGCCCATCCTCAGCTCGTCAGAATGGTGATCACCCTTCCGGCTTTAATGATCGTTCCTTTTTCTTTCCTGGCCGGTGCTCTGGCTAAAAGGTACAGGAAAAAACATCTTGTCCTGCTCGGCCTGGCCGGGTATCTCATTGGAGGGCTGGGAGGAGGCCTGGCGGAGAGCATTGCGATCATTCTCCTGTTCCGGGCCCTTCTGGGAGCCGGTGTCGGCATTCTGTCACCGCTGACGAACGGCTTAATCGCAGACTACTTCTTTGATGCAGAGCGAACGAAAATGATGGGGTACTCTGCTGCGGCCAATAACCTGGGAGGCGGCCTGGCCACGATTATGGCCGGCCTTCTGGCTACATTCCACTGGAGATACGCTTTCTCCATCTATGGGGTTGCTTTCGTCTCTTTGTTGCTGGTTTTCTTCTACCTGCCCAAAGAATCCGGGTGGGACATATCCGGTCTTTCCGGGCATGAAAAAGCAGAGGCCCCTGAAAGCGGCAGGGGTCTGCTTAAATGGTCCCTGTTTACCTTTTTAATGATCGTGATATTTTTTAGCATCCCGACCCATCTTGACTTTTTTATATTTGCTGAAAACTTGGGCACCTCGGCTACGACCGGCTGGCTGATCGGATTATTAACAGGCGTATCGTTTACAACGGGAATTGTTTTTCAAAGGCTGGCCGCTTATTTTAGAGACAAAACCGCCCTTGTTGCTTTTATTTTTTTGCTGCTGGGGTTTTCAGTTCTGAGTTTTTTCTCGAACCTGTTATTAATGGGCGCCGCTATTGTTTTTGCCGGTTTTGCAATGGGCATTTTGATTCCTTTGATTATGGATTCGGTTACCAAGGAAGTGCAGGCGAAAGACACGATTTTCGCCCTTGCGGTCATTAATCTTTCACTGTATCTTGGCCAGTTCATTTCACCCCTGGTCCCGGGTTTAATAGAACATATTTTAAACGTTTCCCTGATCAGATTTCCATTCTATGTTTCCGCCCTGATCACGTTGTTCAGCATCATCGGGATGCTGCTTGCAAAAAAGCCGGCCTTCGCCCCTTCTTCGTACCTTTATGAAGAAGAGCAATAAACGTTCCTGCCAGCATGACGATGCCGGCGGCTGGCCCGGGTCAAGAGCGAGTATGACCCGCATAATCTTTTCCGGATGAACCATAACATCAAGCCCGGTTAGTAACGCCAAATTAAGCTAAAAGGAGGCTGGCTGCAATGGATAAAGTCAGATCAGCTGATGGAACGCAGATTGCTTTCGAGAAAACAGGGAGCGGGCCCCCTCTGTGCTGGTTCCCGGGGGCGGCGCCAATGATCACAGGCGCTGGGATCTTGCCGGGGTTCGTTCCGCCCTGGAGAAGTATTTCACCGTTTACGCCATGGATGGGCGCGGCCTCGGTGAGAGCGGGGATGCTGCCGAATATGAGCTGGAACGGGAATTCGAGGATGTAGCGGCCGTCGTCGATGCTATTGATGAGCGGGCGGCTCTCCTCGGTCATTCCTTGGGAGGCCTTCTTGCCCTGGAGGCGGCCCTGCGAACCGACAATCTACGCAACCTCATCCTTTATGAACCTCCAATTGCTGTCGGGGATTACAAGCTTATCTCCGGTGAGACGGTAAGTGAAATGCAGAGTTTACTTGAAAAAGGAGAGAAGGAACAAGTAATCCTGCTTTTTCTGAAGGATGTTGCCAAAATTGTGCCGGCCGAGATAGAGGGGTTTCGTTCTGCACCAAACTGGCCGGAAAGGGTAAAAGCAGCCCATACCCTGCCCCGGGCGCTGCAGGGAGTAGGAGCATACAAGTTTGAGCCGCATAGATTTAGAAAA
>PWVO01000069.1 GCA_003561825.1 Candidatus Woesearchaeota archaeon
ATGTGCTGCAACTACATCCTCATACGGAGTTCCTTTCATTTTGCCTACACCGGCTGTTCCTGTGTGTATGCCTGATGCTCCTGCAAGCCTTGCAAATTTTGAGAGCACAAGCACGTTGTAGCCTATTGGGTTTTCAGGCCTTGTGTATGCGCCGTGGCCTGCTCTGTGGAAGTGTATGAATACATTTGGGTATTTTCTTCTCAGTGTCTGGACTGCCATCCACCCGGCTGTTACTCCGTCTATGAGGAATGCGTAGCTTCCTGGCTCAAACCCTGCATTTATTATCAGCTCGCATCTTTTTATCATTGTGTCAAAGTCTGCTGCTGAGACATTGAATGAGTGGACTTTTTTTCTGCCTGTTTCTTTTACTGCCTTGTCCATTGCCTGCTTTACGTGCTTTACCATTTTTTCATATGGGCTGAAGTCCTGGTTTGCCTGAGGCTCGTCGTTTTTTACAAAATCTCCGCCGCCTGCCCAGAAGTCATATGCTGCTTCTGCGTATTCTGCTGATGTTAAGCCCATCTTGGGTTTTATGATTGTGCCAAGGATTGGCCTATCATAGACATTGAGGTATTTTCTCATGTCATCTATTGTGTAGCTTGGGCCGTCATACTGCTCAAGCATTGAAGGGGGAAGCCATATGTCAAGCATCTTTAAGGCGCTTACTTCTTTCATGCCAAAGATGTTTCCTGCTATGTATGTCATTATGTTCTGGATGTTTCCCCCGCGGTCAAAGAGTCTCCAGGGGTATGCTATCCAGGCAAGGCTTTTTTTTGTGTCTATTCTGTAGACAATAGCATTCATCTCTCTTGAGAATGGGGTTTCTGTTTTTACTCTGAATGTTGTTCCTGTTGATGACTCTGCTGCTACTTCTGCTGCTGCCTGGAGCATGTTAAGGCTGCCGCCGGATTTTAGTTTAAATACGCAAAGAAGGTATTTTCCGTTTTGGGGGTTTTTTAGCTTTAGGTTGACATAAGCTTTTTGCTTTGGGTTAAGTGTTTTTACTAGTTTTGCATTGTCAGAAGTTGGCATTTTATCTCCTCTTTTTTATGTATGGTCTTATCTTATTTTTTATTTTGCTTCTGGTTTATAATGTTTTCTATAAATGGTTTAAGAATTAAAAAGAAAAAATAAGGGGATTATTTCAAGCTTCACTGAATGATGTCGTAATTTTGAGGCGGATTTAAATTAAGCCCAATAACATAATCCGGATATCCTCGGGCAGTGCTTAATAGTTTTTGCTTTTGAATCTCTGCTTTAAATAAATCAGAAGGGCCATAAATCTGCGCAATGCCAAGGAGATCTTTCCCCTGCTCTCTTATCTGGTCAGAGTAATTTTTAAATTCTTTCCAGTTGGTAAGATTATCTATGTTTCCACATTCCTGGCCTGGAATATAAACCCCTTCTATTACTGCTGTTCCTTCTGATTTCAATAACCTGCCAGTCAAATAGCCGTATCTTGCTGGTCTTGCGGATTTTCTTCCTTTAAGCCCTGAGCTTAGCTGGCTTACTATTTTATCTACTGTTTCTGGTTTTATTTCTGCGCGCATTTTTATTTTTCCTCCTGTTTGGTTGTAGAATTCTTGAAAAGCATGAGAATACTGTCTGGAAATTTTTTTATTAAAAAGAAAAAAGGTTTTTTTAATGGCTCAATTATTTGGCCTGGAAATTTGTTCTGTACCATTTGAAAGGGAGAAAGCAAATAATATTTAAACTTAACTTTTTTCTTAGTAGCATTATATGTTGACTTGACTTTGATTAAATATAAAAACACTGCATTCAACTTGATTAAGATGATCATTAAATCACTGAGGATTGAGAATATCCGCAGCTATGCAAGGCAGGAGATTGTTTTTCCTGAAGGCTCTGTTCTTTTAAGCGGGGATATTGGGAGTGGCAAGTCCACTATACTTCTTGCTATTGAGTTTGCTCTTTTTGGCATAACAAGGGCTGTCCCTGGAAATGCTCTTCTGAGAAACGGTGAATCAAGAGGGTCTGTTGAGCTTAGCATAGATATTGATGGCAAAGAGGTCAGCATAATGCGTGTGCTTAAAAGAGTGAGGGATGATGTTAGGCAGGATTCTGGCTATATTATTGTTAATGGGACTAAGAGGGAAGGAACTCCGGTTGAGCTTAAGTCTGATATAATTGATATTCTCGGCTATCCAAAAGAGCTTGTTGCTAAAAGCAGATCTCTTATTTTCAGGTATACTGTTTACACTCCGCAGGAGGAGATGAAGCAGATTCTTATGGAAAACAGGGATTACAGGCTTGATGTGCTGAGGAGGGTTTTCCAGATAGACAAGTACAAGAGAATAAGGGAAAACACTCAGGCTGCCTTGAGGGACTTAAGGGAGCAGATAAGGATGCTTGAGGGAAAGGTTTCTGATATTGATGAAAAGGTTAAGCTCAAAAAGGAGAAGGAGGAGAAGCTTTCTGAAGCAAGGGCCAGGATCAATGCTTTTATGCCAAGGATTAGCAAAGCCAATGACTTGCTTAATGAG